>JAUWGI010000038.1 GCA_030606505.1 Deltaproteobacteria bacterium | reverse complement strand
ACACAACCCAAGGCGTTGGCATACCACTCATCGGTAACATAGCCCAGTGGTATACCAAAGGCAAAGATGCGGTCTTTGTTATAGATAAGGACCTTTCGGTAATCGCCGGGTTCAACGCCGCCGAAGGTAAGGGCTGCCCTGGTGGCAAAGCCAGCGGCGAAGACGGCGGCGCTGATATCTGGGCCGAAGGAGACCAAACGAGTTGACCATCCGACCTGCACCCCCTCCTCCACCAGCTGCTCGGAGAATCTCTTCCCGTTATACTCAGCACACATGAAGACATAAAGGTTCTTCTGCTGGAGTTCCTGGGCAATCTCAACGGCTATTTCACTGGTAGGTGCCGCACCAAGGACAGCGGCAAAGCCGGGGGCGGTGCCGTCAACAAACTCAACCCCCCGCTTCCTCAGGATGACGTCGTCGGCGGCGCCCAGCCAGATATTATCATCAGTGGGGTCTTCCGTCTTGGTGTAAAAGTCGGGCTGCTCCAGGTACCTTATGGCCTCTATCAGCTCCCCGGCAAAGAAGGTGGCCATGCCGGCATCAAGGGCCGGCGCCAGATAGGGCAGGGGGTAATTTTCCCTCACCGGGGGCGGCAGCAGGGATTTACATCTCTTCAGCACCGGCTCCATATCACCCAGCTTTTCCACCTTGTTGCCTAAAATCCCGTAGATTACCGGCAGGTAGTAGGCAGTATTGGGAAAGCCCACCGGCTCATTGGCACCCCACTTATCCATCGCCTCCTGCCACTTCTTCTCCGCGTTGCCGATAATCTTGTAAGCCCCTCTGATGGCTGCTGACGCTATAATCTTTGACATATCTTTAAGTCCTCCATTATCTTAACTAGAACGCTTAAACTGCGTCCATCTCTCTTCTCATCTCCATATCGTAGAGCACCCGCTCCCTGGCCTTATCAATACCCAGAGCCTTGCGCTTCTTATCGATGTGGGCAATCATCAAATGTGCCGCCTGAATCGGGTCGGGCTCAAAATCCCACATCCCGCCGTACATCTCCTCCATCTCCTTGAAGAGGAAGTCGGTCACCTCTTTGCTGCCGGTGGTGGGCCAGGTAACGCCAAAGACGGTGTAGACGCCGGAAGCGACGAAGTACTGCCCGATGGAGATGGCTTTCTCGCTCATCCACTCCGGGGCTGCCCCGGCCACCGGCAGCTCGCTGATGTCGTCGCCCAGGCCGCCGTCCTTGACCACGGCGGTGGCAGCTATCAGGATTCGGCTGTTATCAACACAGGAACCCATATGCAGTACCGGCGGTATGCCCACGGTTTCGCAGACCTCGGCCAGCCCCTTACCGGCAAACTCCCTGGCGGCTTCGGGAACCAGCAGACCGGCTTCGGCACAGGCGATGGCGTTACAGCCGGTGGTAAGCACCAGGACATCATTCTTTATCAGCTCCTTGACCATAACGACATGGCCTTCGTTGTGATTGACCCGGGCGTTATTGCAGCCGACCACGCCGGCCACCCCCCTTATCCTCCCGTTGATGATATTGTCATTCAAGGGGCGGTAGGAAGCCCGGAATAGACCGCCCAGCAGGTAGTTGATGGTCTCATGGCTGAAACCGGCAATCTGGTTGGTCACCCCGCCGGGGATATAAACATTCCCCTTCCGGTTGGGGAAGTTCTCAATAGCCGTCTTAACTATCTCCCGCGCCGACTTCAGGGCGTCATGCTCATCAAACTCAATATGAACCGCCCCCGGTATCTTGGCTTTGGGGGAGGTAGTAATAATCTTGGTATGGTAGCACTCGGCTACAGTTTGAATGGACTGCATAATGCACTGTACGTCCACCACCATGGCATCCACGGCCCCGGTGACTATTGCCAGTTCCTGCTGCAGGAAATTCCCGGCGATAGCCACTCCGTGGCGCATCAGTATCTCATTAGCGGTACAGCACATGCCGGCCAGGTTTATCCCCTTGGCCCCCTTGGACTTGGCCAGCTCTATCATCTCCGGCTCCTGGGCCACGGCCACAATCATCTCGGAGAGCAGCGGCTCATGACCATGAATGATGATATTAACCTCCTCCTCTTCCAGCACTCCCAGGTTGGCTTTGCCCAGAACCGGCGCCGGGGTGCCGAACAGGATGTCCTGGAGCTCGGTAGCAATCATACTGCCGCCCCAGCCATCCCCTATGGCTGCCCTGACCCCCTGCTTGAGCAGGTTTTTGTAGTCCTGGTCAACCCCGATGTGGGTACGGTGCATTATCTCCACTATTTCTCTGTCTATGCCCCGCGGGGAGACGCCCTGCTGCCGCCACAACTCCTGGCGCTTTAACGGCGCCTTCCTCAGGGTTATAAGCTCGCCTTCTTGCCTGCCAAACTCCGCCAGCGCCTTCTCGCCAATATCAACGGCTATTTCATTGTTACTGCGGTCGCCGATTTCAATGCCCCAGTCCAGGGCTACCTGCATTAGCTTCTGCTCATCCTTAATCTCGTAGCCCGGCGCCTCTCCTTTAGCCACCGCCAGGAAAAGCTCGGCCACCCCCCGCCCGTGGTCGGAGTGGGCTGCCGCCCCGCCGGCCACCATCCTGATGAAATTACGGGCGGCGATAGTCTCGGCGGTAGCCCCGCAGACTCCCCTTCGCTTCTGCTTATCTTCGGGGGTCTCCTCCCTGCCCTTGGGCAGCGGCACCCGGCAGGGTCCCATACTACAGTTCTTACAGCAACTGCCCACGGCACCTATGGGACAGGGCTTCATTGCTTCCGCCCGGTCAAAAACGGTGTTAACCCCGTCTTTAGCTGCCTTTTCTATCAGTTCAATACTGGCTTGGTCAATGCTCTTCGCCTTTTCTTCTGTCATCTTTTACTCACCCCTTACTAATGTCTAATTATTTCAGGAAGCCGTCAGTTCCGTTATCATCTCCCGGACCAGCTTTATCGCCTCGGGATGCCGCATAATCATCACATCCCCGCCGGCCATAAGCAGCACCGTAGCCGATATCGCCTCCAGCAAGATTCCCCGCTTCCTGGCATCCCCCATATTGAGCTCACCATCGGCAAGATGTACTTCCTTGGTCTTCCAAGCTTCCTTGGAGATATTACAAATTAGAGGATACTGTAGTTTCTCATCCTGCTGGGTTAAGCCCGCCATCCTCATTCGCTCCATCACCGAGTAACAATACTCAATACCGTAGCCGACGCAGCTGACGGTAGGGTCCATTACAATCAAATCATCGGGAACACCCAGGTTGCCCAGTAGAATATTTAGCTGCTTGGCCAGGTTGATATCTATCGGCGTTGACGCCCCCACGGTGTGATGATAGCCGATAGCGGCGGCGCCAATCTTCTTGTAGTCGCCTTCCTCAACCGGCCCCATAATCAGGTCCCTCCCCTGGCAGACCTCAGCCACCTGCCTCAAGACCTCGGTATCCTTATCATGATTAGCCGTGCCCCAGACAATCAGGGGGACGTTAACAGCGTCGGCCACCTTCTTGACCACCGCGGCGGCCTCATCGGCGCCCCGGTCAAGCCCGTTGGGGTCGGTGCTCACCAGCTGCAGGCAGATCATCTCGGCACCGTAGTCGTCAACACATTTCTTGGCCCAGGCAGCCGGGTCATCAGTCACCCCCTCAAACGGCTCCAGGGCGGCCGGGGCCCAGTCTTCGGGCGGCATGTCCCAGACCTCCATGGCTATCCGGGGCGGACGCGGCATCTCCCCCTCAAAGAGGTAAAACGGATAAGAGGTCTCGCCGCCGACGGTCACCACCTTGTCACCGCCGCCCAGCTTTATCTCTTTAATTTTACCGCTATAGGCTGTCTTAGGAATTTCAAAGGCCATTTTCACCCCTCCTTACTTTAAGCCGGATTCTTCCGCTTCTCGCTGCCGAACCACTCCTCGCTGAACCAGTAGCGCTCGCCGCTCTGCAGGTACTTGAGCTTATCCTCACGGCTGTCCAGTTTCTGCCGCCACTTCCCCAGCTCCTCGCCTTCAGGAACACCCTCCTCGAAGGTGGCTCCCAGCACCTCCACCTCATCCCTGCCCGGCGCTTTGGTTTTCTCAACCTTATATTCCATCGGTTTTACCTCCTAGGCCAGTCCGGCGGCGACTTTAGCCGCCCTGACCGTGTTCATCATCAGCATGGTTATCGTCATCGGCCCCACCCCACCCGGAACCGGGGTGATGGCTTTGGCCTTCTCCTTGACCGTCTCAAAATCAACGTCACCGGCCAGTATTCTCTTGCCCTCGGCCGTCCGGCCGATTTCGTTCACGCCCACGTCGATGACCACCACTCCCTCTTTGACCATATCGGCGGTGATATACTTGGGCTTTCCAGCGGCCACTATCAGTATATCGGCCCTCCTGGTATGGAAGGCCATGTCGCGGGTCCTGGTATGGCAGATGGTTACGGTGGCGTTGGCCCCCGGCGCCTTCTGCAGCAGGATGTTGGCGATGGGTTTGCCGACGATGTTACTCCTGCCGACGATGACCACCTCGGCGCCCTCAATCTGGGTGCCGGAGTGGATTAAGAGCTGCTGGATACCGGCCGGGGTGCAGGGCATATAGTCCGGCTTGCCTATCATCAGCTTGCCCACGTTCACCGGGTGGAAGCCGTCAACATCTTTTTTAGGGTCAATGGCGTAGAGGACTTCCCCCTCGTTCAGGTGTTTGGGCAGGGGCAACTGCACCAGGATGCCGTTAATCTTGGGGTCTTTATTGAGCTTGTCAATCAACTCCAGTAGCTCTGCCTGATTGGTCTTCTCCGGGAGGTCGTACCTCTCCGAATAAATACCCAGTTCCTTGGAGGTCTTCTCCTTAGCGCCAACGTAGACCTGCGAAGCCGGGTCGGCGCCGACCAGCACCGTGACCAGTCCGGGCACCACGTTGTGCTTCGCTTTAAGCTCGGCGACCTCCTTTTGCAGTTCCTCACGAATCTGCGCGGCCACTTCAGCGCCTTTAATAAGTTGTGCTGTCATTTTCCCCCCTTTACACCGAGAAGTTTAGTCATCAAATTATCAACCGCCTGCACCGCCCTGGAGCTATCGGGCAGGTCAAGCAGCGGCTTTAGCTTAATGTCATACTGATATACTTCCTCATCCAGAGGGATGGTAGCGGTGGCTTCAATCCCCAGCCGGGACATTTCCTGGGCAACCATCGGGTCAAGCCCGTCGGGAACCATATTGATGAGCACCGATTGCCGCTTTACCTCGAGTTTCAGCTCGGCCACCAGCTCCCTTATCCGGGCTATAGTCCTGACCCCCTTCACCGAATGGTCGGAGATTAAAAGTAACTCGTCAACATTCTGGGTGGTCCTCCGCGAAAGGTGCTCCATCCCCGCCTCGTTATCCATAACCATGTAGGGGTAGTTCCCCGATAAGGTATCGGCAAACTTTCTCAGGATAACATTGGGGTAACAGTAGCAGTCCGGCCCCTCCCCCCGGCCCATGGTCACCAGGTCAAGCCCCTTGGCCTCGACTACAGCCTCGTTAATCTTAAAGTCCAAGTAGGCTTCCTTGGTCACTCCGGCAGGAATGTTTATCTTCTCATCGTTAAAAGAAGCGATTATGGAGCCAAGCGTCTGTTTTATGTCAAGTCCTAAACTCTCCCCCAGATTGGCGTTAGGGTCGGCATCAACAGCCAGAATCGGCCCGGCTCCCTTCTTCATCAGGTAACGGATAACCATAGTGGTCACTGAGGTCTTTCCGGTGCCGCCTTTTCCGGCTACAGCAATATTAAAGCTCAAACAGCTCTCCTCCGTCTTAGAATAATCCAGTAACTTTGCCCGTCTTTACATCGACATCCACTTTCCTGAAAGCCGGACTGGAACTGGTGCCCGGCATCAGGGTGATGGCCCCCGCAACGGGGCACAGGAACTTTGACCCGGAGTAAATCAGCACGTCGCGTATGGGCAGGGTCCAGCCCTTGGGAACACCCTTTAAGGTCGGGTCGTGAGTAAGGGACAGGTGAGTCTTGACCATCATGGTAGCGTACTCATCATATTTAGCGTCAGACTCGAAAGCCTTGGCTTTGGCCTCCGCCTCGGCAGTCCAGGCCACGCCGTCAGCGCCGTAAACCTCTTTGGCAATCATGGCAACCCGGTCCCGCAGCTTCATTTCGTTGGGGTAGAGGAACTTGAAGTTGCTCTCTTCTTCGCAGGCTTCCTTGACAACATCGGCAAACTCCAGGGCACCATCGCCGCCGTCGGCCCAGTGCGTGGATACGGCGCAGCGGGCGCCGGCGGCCTCAGCCGCCTTCCTCACCATGGCTATTTCGGCCTTGGTATCGGTGTGGAAGCAGTTGATGCACACCACCGGGTTGATGCCGGACTTCCGGATAACACCGATAAGGTGCTGCATATTGGGCAGGCCCTTCTCCACCAGGCCAACATCTTCTTTGGTGTAGGCCTCGGGCAGCGGAATGCCGGCCACCACCTTGGGGCCGCCGCCGTGCATCTTGAGCGCTCTTATGGTGGTGGTCAGCACCGATACGTGGGGCTTAAGCCCGCTGTAGCGACACTTCACATTCCAGAACTTTTCAAAACCGATATCAGCGGCAAAGCCGCTTTCGGTAATATGATAGTCAAACATCTTCAGGCCGATGCGGTCGGCGATAATCGAAGACTGGCCGACAGCGATATTGGCGAAAGGCCCGGCGTGCACCATGCAGGGCTGATACTCCACGGTGGTCATTAGGGTGGGGTTAATAGTGTTGCGCATCCAGGCAGTCATGGCACCACCCACCTCCAGGTCGCCGGTGGTAACCGGATTGCCTCTCTTATCGAAGGCCGCAGTAATATTATCCATTCTTTCTCGCAAGTCGGCCAAATCCCTGACAATTGATAACATAGCCATAAGCTCAGAACCCACAGTGATGCCGAACTTGGACTGCATCGTGTAGCCATCCATGCGTCCGCCAATTCCTATGATAATGTTACTGAGGCTCTGAGCACAGAAATCTATAACCCAACCCATCTCCACGCGGGTGGGGTCAACGTCCAGGCGGCGCATCCTGGTGCGCTTAGCCAGTTGCGCGTCATTGTAGTTGCGCTCGTGCTGCATTCTGGCGGTAAGGGCAACCATAGCCAGGTTATGAGCATTCATGATGTCATTGATGTCCCCGGTAAGGCCCATGGAGAATTCGGTCATGGGGATAAGCAGCGCATTACCACCGCCAGCAGCGGTTCCCTTGATAT
>JAUWGI010000087.1 GCA_030606505.1 Deltaproteobacteria bacterium | reverse complement strand
CTGGCCGAGACCGACGACATAATGGGGGTGGTGCTGTTTTTAGCCGCTGACGCCTCCGGCTACATCACCGGGCAGACTATTATCGTTGACGGCGGCTCAACCTTCTAGCTTCTGCTGGCAGTCCTTTTGCCAGCGTTCCAGTCCGCAGGCATTGCAGGCCTGCTCACGACAGTCGGGGGTTTCTTCGCCTTTGAGAGAGCGCTGGTATTCCCGTTTGAGGAAGTCTGAACTTACCCCGGTATCTATGTGAGCCCAGGGCAAAAGCTCGTCCAGCGAGCGCTCCCGGTGGGCGTAAAAGCCGGGTTCCAGCTCGTTCCGGGCAAAGGCGTCCAGCCAGTTCTGGTAGCTGAAGCGTTCGTCCCAGGCGTCAAAGGCCGACCCCGACTTCCAGGCGTCATAGATAACCTTGCCAATTCTCCGGTCTCCCCGCGACAGCGCCGCCTCCAGCTGGCTGATTCTGGGGTCGGCCCAGGAGAGACGGCTACCCTTGCGGCGCAGCCCCTGCTTAAGTAATTCGTGCTTGGCGTTTAATTGCTCTTGGCTTGCCTGGGCCACCCACTGGAAGGGGGTGTGGGGCTTGGGGATAAATGTCGACAGGCTGATTCTAACCTGGGGCATACCCCCCTTAGTCCCCTTGCCCGCGGCCCGGATCTTGGCCACCAGTTCAATGATGGCCTCGATGTCTTCCGTGGTTTCGGTGGGCAGGCCGAGCATGAAGTATAGTTTAAGGCTCCTCCAGCCCCGGGCGAAGGCGGCCGCCGCTGTCTCCAGGATGGCCGCCTCGCTGATGCCCTTGTTAATGAGGCGGCGCAGTCTTTCGCTGCCTGCCTCCGGGGCAAAGGTAAGCCCGGTTTTGCGGCGTGAGGGCAGGGATTCCATCAGCTTTACCGAGAAGCTGTCTATGCGCAGGCTGGGCAGTGACAGCGCCAGATTTTTATAGTTACGGGCCAGTTGAGCCACCAGCTCTTCAATATGGGGGTAGTCGCTGGAGCTCAATGATACCAGGGATATTTCGTTGTAGCCGCAGTTGTTAATCAGCTCACCCACCGCCTGAATTACCTCTGCCTGGGGGCGCTGGCGCAGGGGGCGGTAGACAACCCCCGCCTGACAGAAGCGGCAGCCGCGGGTGCAGCCCCGTTGAATCTCGACGGCGCCGCGGTCGTGGACGACTTCTATATAGGGGACGACCGGCCGGGTGACCGGGGGTGGTAGCTTGGCCACAATCCGCCGCTCGATGACCGCTTTAGCTTGCGCTTCCGTGGGGGTAATGCTTTTTACCAGGCCGTCGGCTTCATATTCCACTTTATAAAAGCCGGGCACATAGACGCCGGGGATTTTAGCCACTTGCTTGAGTAGCTCTTCTCTGCTGGCTTTATTCTTCTTCCACTGCCGCAGGCTATCGGCCAGCTCCGGCAGTACTTCTTCACCCTCGCCGATGACGAAGAAATCGATAAAATCGGACATGGGCTCGGGGTTGAGGCAGCAACAGCCGCCGGCGATTATTATGGGGTGGGAATCGTCCCTTTCTGCCGCCAGCACCGGTATCTGCGCCAGGTCGAGGATGTTCAAGACGTTGGTGTAGGTCAGCTCGTAGTCTAAAGAGAAGCCGATGACATCAAAGTCTTTAAGCGGGTGCTTGGATTCCAGAGTGAGCAGGGGAATGCCCGCCGCCCGCAGGGCGGCTTCCATATCTACCCAGGGGGCATAGACTCTCTCGGCGAGGACATCGGGCTGGCTGTTTAAAATGCCGTAGAGGATGGGCAGGGCCATGTTGGACATGCCGATTTCGTATAAATCGGGGTAGCAGAGGGCGAAGCGGAGCGTCGTCTTTTCCCAGTCTTTGATAACGCTGTTCCACTCGCCGCCGGTGTAGCGGGCCGGCCTGGTCACCTGATAGAGAATACTATCGGGATAGCTCAATATGCGCCCTCCAGACTGCCTATTATAGGTTCTAGCCCGCTTACGCGCAACCTGTGAGGAGTTTTTAAGGGGGCTTTCTCTTTTAAGTTTTTCCCTATCGGTGGGGGGATAAGGGGAGGGAATAGCCTAGTTTTTAGAGTGCGTTTTGTTTCCCACCCTCCCACCCGATAGAGGTCTGACCTCTAAGACTCTCCAGACCCCGCCGAGGTTGTTTATTAATTGGGGGGGGCTATACGCTCCACCTCCCCTTTTTAACCAGTGTTTTACGTCCCACCCAACCCGCCCTATAGAGGTGTTGCCTCTGAGACTCCCTTGTATAGGGGGGACGGTTAAAAAGGGAAGTTCAAGAGGGGGCGAAGCCCCCTCTTTTTATTTTCTTATCCCCCTCTCCAAGAATGGAGAGGGGGACAGAGGGGGTGAGGTTGATAAACAAAAGATAAGGGTGGGTGGGTTGGGAAGATAGAAAAACTGGGCAGGGGGCTGGGAAGAAAAATACATCTTGAAAAGGTGGTGATTGCCGTCTACAATAGCAGCAACGGCTTACAAGGAGAATAAAATGGAGCAAATATGGGCACCCTGGCGCATAAGGTATATCCAGATGGCAAAAGCCGGAGTTGAGGGATGCTTCCTGTGCGAAAAACCCAAGGAAAATAACGATGTGGCCAACTACATCCTCTACCGGGGCAAGAAAAACTTTATTGTCCTCAACAGCTACCCCTATAACCCGGGCCACCTGATGGTAGCCCCCTACCGCCACGTGGCCAGTCTGGCTGAGTTGACTAAAGAAGAGCGGCACGAGCACTTTGAAATGGTCAGCCGGGGGGTTGAAGTGCTGAAAAAAGTTTTTAAGCCCGGCGGCTTTAACATCGGCATTAATCTGGGCAGGACAGCCGGAGCCGGTGTAGCTGACCATATCCATACTCACATCGTGCCGAGGTGGGTGGGGGATAGCAACTTTATGCCGGTAGTAGCTGACGTGCGGGTGATACCGGAAGCCCTGGCTGAGACCTATGACAAGCTGAAAGGCAAGTTCTAAATTGGGGCAGTAAGGGTATTGACAGTCGGGCTGGGGCGGGGCATTATACCCTAAAAACAAAGGGAGGTAAAAGATGGAAGGGCTGAAAAGTGTGGTGACAATCTGCGCCTGGATACTGTTTATCTTTGGCTGTGTAATGCTCATAAACACGGTGGTGCAGGCCGTATTCGGGGGGCTTAGCGCTGAGCTGACCATGGCCGGCGGTAGCATCGCTATGGTCAGTTTCGTTCTGACGGCGGTGACAGTCAAGATAAGGCACAAGATAGACTAAAGCGATAGATTAAAACCTTAATCTGAGGGCTTTCTGAACTTAGCTTTCAGTTCTTCTATCTGCCGTCTCTGTTCCTCTTCTTGACTGTGTTGTGCCTGTAACTCTTTCAGCCTGTCCTCGGTGATGGGCTCCCAGGCAGTGACCTCATTATTCTCTATCCTGATGGAGAAAAGCTCCCGGCATTTCCAGCAGCGATAGGGACCCTGGTAGGTCGGCTCGAGCAGAGACTGGCTGCCCTCGGTGCCACAGCTGGGGCATTTTATGGTTATCATCATGGCGGCACCCCCTTTACTAACTGGCTGGTGCCCCCAAGGGAATTCGAATCCCTGTTGACGGCTTGAAAGGCCGCTGTCCTAGTCCTCTAGACGATGGGGGCGTTATGCCCAAGTATAGCAAAGACGGCGTCGGCTGACAACGTAATATGCTACAATATTCAAGATGGGCGGCACTGAGCAGGACAAAGGGGAGGCGAGGGGGGGCTGGGTAAGAAACAGGCTTCTTCCCGTACTGGGCCTGGCCCTGGTTATCGGCGTTGTCATCGGCGTCTTTTTCTTTTTCCGTAGCTACCCGGAGCGGATTGAGGCCCTGGAAGGCTACGGCTACCTGGGGGTCTTTCTCATCAGCGTGCTCTTGAACGCCACCATAGTCCTGCCCGCCGGTAATTTCCTGGTGCTGGCCACCATGGGCGCCATCCTGCCTTCGGCTACCCTGGTGGGGTTGGCGGGGGGAATAGGGGCGGCTATCGGCGAGCTGACCG
>JAUWGI010000114.1 GCA_030606505.1 Deltaproteobacteria bacterium | reverse complement strand
CCTCCCCCAATCCCCCTTCGACCAGTTCATGGCGCTGCCCTATCACCTCTACACGGTGGCGGCTCATGTCCCCGGTATACCCCAGAGCACGATGTGGGGGGTTGCCCTGGTATTACTGGTAGTAGTTTTATCCTTTAACGTCCTGGCCACGGTCATCAGACTGCGCGCCCGGCAGCGGAGGTACAGTTCATGAACATGAAGTTAAGTCCTGATTTGCTCAGTGACGCACCAGCCTGTAAAAAGACAAGGTTAGGCGTTGCCGGGGTAAATCTCTTCTACGGCGACTTTCAGGCGCTACGCAACATCACCCTGGAGATACCCGAGTGTGCCATCACCGCCATCATCGGGCCTTCCGGGTGTGGTAAGTCGTCGTTCCTGCGTATCTTTAACCGGATGAACGACCTCATCACCGGGGCTAGGGTGGAGGGGCAGGTTGAGCTTGACGGCATCAATATCTATGATAAGTCCATTGACGTGGTAGAATTGAGAAAAAGGGTGGGCATGGTCTTCCAGAAACCCAACCCCTTCCCCCTCTCGGTATTTGAGAACGTGGCTTACGGCCCCCGGCGGCACGGGTGGCATAACCGTGGCGAGCTTGAGGAAATCGTCGAAAGGAGCCTCCGCCAGGCGGCGCTGTGGGACGAGGTCAAGGACAAGCTGGAGCAGTCGGCTTTAGCCCTCTCCGGGGGGCAGCAGCAGCGGCTCTGTATCGCCCGGGTGCTGGCGGTGGAGCCGGAGGTAATTTTAATGGACGAGCCCTGCAGCGCCCTGGACCCGGTAGCCACCCTCAAGATTGAGGAGTTGATGAGAAGCCTGACCGATAGTTACACTATCATCATCGTTACCCACAACATGCAGCAGGCGGCGCGGGTATCGGATATGGCCGCCTTTCTGATGATGGAAGAGGATAGAGCCGGCGTGCTGGTGGAGTACGGCCCTACTTCCGATATATTTACCAACCCTAAAGATAAGCG
Organism: Deltaproteobacteria bacterium; assembly: GCA_030606505.1. Taxonomy (GTDB): domain Bacteria; phylum Chloroflexota; class Dehalococcoidia; order Dehalococcoidales; family BS750m-G39; genus JABMRW01. Next base: position 2,077 of record JAUWGI010000114.1, on the reverse strand, counting down.
TACCGAGGATTACATCACCGGGCGGTTCGGATAAAAGCCAAGGGAGGTGACAGCCATGGAGATAAGGACAACCTTTCACAAGAAGTTGAGGGAGATACAGGACGAGGTTCTGGTCATGGGCAGCATGGTGGAAAAAGCGGTTATGTCCTCGGTTAAAGCCCTCAAGGAGAGAGACCTTGAGCTGGCACAGCGGGTGGTCACCGACGACCTGAGGGTAAACAGGAAGCGGTTTGAAATCGAGGAGAATTGCATCCAGCTCATTGCCACCCAGCAACCGATGGCCAGCGACCTGCGCACCATTATTTCGGCGCTTAACATCGTAAGCGAGGTGGAGCGCATCGGTGACCATGCCGAGGGCATCGCCAAGATTGTGCTGATGATAGGCGATGAACCACCCTTGAAGCCGCTCATAGACATACCCCGCATGATGGAAAAAACAATAGATATGCTGCACCGCAGTCTGGATACCTTTGTTAAGGGTGACGCCGATACCGCCCGCAAAATCGTGGCCGAGGATGATGAGGTGGATAGTTTATATGACCAGGTCTTCCGCGAGCTGCTCACCTTTATGGCCGAAGACCCCAAGACCATCACCCGGGCCACCCGCCTTATCTGGGTAGCTCATAACCTGGAGCGCAGCGCCGATCGGGTGACCAATATCTGCGAACGGGTGGTCTATATGGTGACGGGGAAGATGGAGGAGATAGGGGCTTCTAAATATTAAACGGATAAATTGACATTGTTAGAAGCTTCGTCTCTACTTGAATGTATTGCACATTTGCTTGCTCTGTTACTTCGTTGCACAAAATACCGGACTGTGCAACCTTGTATCCACTCGCCTCCCTCGTTGCTGTCTGCTCTAATTACCTGTTCCATTTATGATAGCCTGTTACATATGAGACGGCCTGTCCACATCAATTTCAGGAGTATTTTGTTAGCATCTAGCCCTGCCAGATCTTGAAATCGCCCGGCTTTTAGAGAGATGATAGCTCTTGCCAAGACAAAGAATCCGCCTTTCACCGCGATACTGGTATGGAAATTAAATCGCTTTTCTCGGAGTCGTGTTGATTCCGTTACCTACAAGACCCTTCTCAAGAGCAAGGGAATCAGAGTCATTTCGATTAATGAACATCTGGACGAGAGCCCTTCGGGCCAGCTGCTCGAGGGGATAATTGAGTCCGTAGACGAGTTTTACAGCGCCAACCTGGGTCAGGACATCAAGCGGGGCTTGAGGGAGAATGCCTCGAGAGGGTTTTACACCTGCGGCAGACCGCCTTATGGCTTTCATAAAATACCTGTCAGGGACGGTGCCAAGATTCGTTATACACTGGAACCGGAGCCGGAAGATTCAATTTCCGTAAGAGTAGTTCGCCAAATATTTGAGATGGCCGTGAAGGGAAATGGGTGTAAAGAAATCGCCAGGAATCTTAATCGGGAGGGTCTCTATACCGGTACCGGGCGGCGCTGGGGAAAGACCACCGTGCACAAGGTTCTGAACAACGAGGCATACTGTGGTAACCTTGTGTTCGGCGGCAGGCCCGGTCACCCGGCAATCCACAGCGGGGAGCCTCCGGTGCACGTTGAGGGCGCCTGGCAGCCTATTATCGATAAGGACACCTTCTGGCAGGTGCAGGAGAGAATGGCCAAGAATGCCCCTCGGGCAGTGCATCCCCGTACAGTCCCCAGTTTTTATCTGCTCAGCGGCATCCTTTTTTGCTCCTGCGGTAGTGCTATGGTGGGTCGCAGCGCCAAGTCGCATCGGTATTACTACTACACATGTAACCGGAGCTGCAAACAGGGGAGAGAGGCTTGCAACAGCAGGATCCTGCCTAAGGATAAGATTGAGCGATTGGTGGTCGACCAGATCAAGCAGAAGGTGCTGAATAGACAATGCCTTGACGAATTGGTGAGACTGGTGAACGAAGAGCTTGACGCCGGATATGCCTTAGTTAAAGAAAAGATTGCTAATATCGACATCGAAATGCACGAGGTAGGGAACAGGTTGGCCCGGCTGTATGATGCCCTGGAAAGCGGGAAATTGGACCTTAACGACCTGGCCCCCAGGATTAAGGAGTTG
>JAUWGI010000086.1 GCA_030606505.1 Deltaproteobacteria bacterium | reverse complement strand
ATACGGCACCGATGCCCTGCGCTTTGCCCTGACCAGTGATATATCGCCGGGGAACGATATCAAGCTGACCCCGTCCCGGCTGGAAGCCGGCCGCAACTTCGCCAACAAGCTGTGGAACGCCACCCGCTTCGTGGTCAGGAGCCTGGAGACGGGCGGTAGTGAACTGAAAATACAGCAGAACTTACTCCCTGTAGAAGACCGCTGGATTCTGAGCCGCTTGAGCGGCACCACCGCCAGCGTGACCAGATTGATGGATAACTTCCAGTTTGGCGAAGCCCAGAGGCAGCTACATGATTTCCTCTGGGGCGAGTTCTGCGACTGGTATATCGAGTTTGCCAAGATTCGCTTAAGTTCCGGGGAAGAGCCGTCTCCACTACCCGTACTGGTTCACGTGCTGGAGACCTCGCTGCGGCTGCTGCACCCCTTTATGCCCTTCGTCACCGAGGAGCTGTGGCAGAGCCTTAAGAAACGTTTGCCCGCCGGTTGGCTTAAGACCGAGTCCATAATGATAGCCGACTACCCCGAAGCCGATAAAGAGGCTATTGACCCGCCGGCGGAGCGGGTGATGGCGTCCATAATCGAGATAATACACGCCATCCGCAACGCTAGGGCGGAGCATAAGGTGGAGAGCGGGCGGTGGGTCGAGGCGCAGGTCTATGCCGGTGAGCTTACCCCGGCCATCGCTGCCTATTCCCCGGTAATTCAGATGCTGGCTAAGGCCAGGCCGGTTAGCTTTTTTGAGCGCCGGGAGGAGGCGCCGCTGGGTGATAATGTCCTGGCTCTGGTGCTAAAGGACTCTGAGGTCATCATACCCATGGAGAGCATGGTTGACCTTCAAGCCGAGCGGAAGCGGCTGGGGCAGGAGATAGCCCAGACCGGGGCCGAGGTGGCCCGTCTGGAGGCCAGACTCAAGGATAAAGCCTTTCTGACTAAAGCACCGCCGGCGGTGGTGGATAGGGAACGACAAAAACTCTATAATCTTACTGATAAACTCGAAAGACTCAGGCAACAAGTCCTTAAACTTTAAGGAGGAGAAGAATGTACGAGAGAATACTGGTTCCATTGGATGGTTCTAAAGTAGGTGAGGCTGGCTTGCCCTATGTTGAGGACGTAGTATCTAAGCTATCACCAGAGCTAAAGGTAGAAGTTACCCTTTTTCAGGTAATATCATCGCTGACTCACTATGTTACCAGCGGGGGGGGGATGCCTACCTCAACTTCTTATACTGAGGAAGAGTTGGAGGTAATGAAACAGCAGGCTAGGGATTATCTTGAAAAGGCTGGTGAAGGCTTAAGGAGCAAGGGAGCCATTGTGAAGACTAAAGTGAGTACTGGCAATGCTGCCGAGGAGATTCTTAAAGCCGTTGAAGAAATCGATGCTGACCTAGTCGCTATGTCAACACACGGGAGGTCAGGTCCTAGTCGGTGGGCATTCGGCAGTGTTACCGACAAGGTACTGCGGGCGGGAATCGTGCCGATACTCACGGTAAGAGCATCAAAGGACATTGAGAAAACATAGCTATCTAACAAGTGCGGAAGGCTCGTCGACAGTTGCCTTTCTGACCAAGGCACCGCTGGTGGTGGTGAGTAAAGAGCGGGACAACCTCAACATGAGGAAGGACAGGCTGGAGAGGCTAAAACAAAGGCTTGATGAGCTTAACTAAATTTCAAGTTCGGCAGCTACCAGTCCTCGGTGGGAACCATTAGCCCCCAATCGCTCCAGTGCCTTCTTAGTATCGCTGGCAACTTTCGCTTTATCACAGTGTTTGAGCCGATAGTTGAATAGCCAGTAGCTGAACTCCTTCAGCCCGGTCAGGCTGATGGACCTGAGCTGTGGGTAAGCCTTCTCCCGCCGAAAGCTTTTGAGCAATACCGGTCTGGTAGCCCCGTATATTCGCTGGTAGACCTCATTGGTGAGATTATGCTCCTTATTATAGCCCAGGGTGCGCTTTTCCTTGCGCACCTCTTCCTGCACCGCCAGAACCAGGGCTTCCTCCACGGTGATGCCGTAAAAATAGTTGAGGTACTGGCGGTATTTGGTACTGCCGATAAGCGCCTTGAATTTACTATTGCTCAGCTTAAGCGGCGGCTGGCCGTGGAAAAGGAGGGCGAGCTTTTCCGCCTCGGGCAGCCGGTCATCTACCGCCTGGCAGAGCCGCTCCGCCAGCAGCAGCCAGTCAAAGGCCTGGCCGTCAATTAGGTACTGGTAATGGCGGCCGTTGTGGGTTTCCTCATTTTGAGTCCACAAACCGATAGCCTCGAGCAGGGCGATATACCAGTGCTGGCCGCTTGAGATAGCCTGCTCCAGGTGTTTTATTGCCCCGGCACTATCGCTTGAGGTTGGTTGGGCAGGTGTTGATTGATTATGCACTTCTGTCATGTTGCCTGTTACTCTTGTGTGGAATTGGTGCGCTCCGGGGACTCTGACTTTAGTTTCTCGTAGTATTCCAGCCTACCGGTGGTTATAAGTTCGGTAATCTTTTTGGTGATGGCCTCCCCCGCCCCCGGTATTTCCTTGAGCCTGTCCTCCCTGACCAGTTGTTCCACCTCTACCGGCAGCTGCTCGATGGAGCGGGCGACCTTGCGGTAAGCCCTAACTTTAAAGACGTTGTCCTTTTTGAGCTCCAGCCGGTCGGCGATATCGGTAAATACCCTGGCCACTTCCTGGTTGTTCATGGGATTTGATTCTTGTCTCAGCTACCCGGTAAAAAGACATTTACCCCTTTTCCACCTCTGGCATAGACCTGCCATGTTACCCTTTCCTGGCCGCCTGCCTTGGCGATGTTCTGCACCAGGCGAATATCAGCCTCAGTCAAGCCGAATTTACGCTTGAGTTCTTCTATTCGTGCCCTGGCCTGCCGTTCACTGCCAAAGGCGCTTTCCAGCCCGAAGCCGTCTTTCTGGTAGCGCTGCCGGAGGGCAACCTCCTGGGCAAGGCCAAAAGTTACGTCTTCAACCAGCCTTCGCTTCCACATTGCTCACCTTCCACAACAGTGTTTGTATTTCTTGCCCGAGCCACAGGGGCAGGGGTCGTTTCTGCCTATCTTTTTGCCGCCGACCTTGAGCCTCTGCTTCTGGCCGTTGCCTCCGGCCGGAATCGGCGCGGGTGATTTCTGGGCGGTTTCCCGCCGGACGACGCGGTATATGGAGTGAACCACATCATGCTGGATAATGGACAGCAGGTTCTGGAACAGGTTGTGCCCCTCCCTCTTGTAGGCGACCAGCGGGTCGCGCTGCCCGGCCGCCTGCAGCCCTATCCCCTGGCGCATGTGCTCCATCATCGTCAGGTGCTCTACCCAAAGCATGTCTATGATGTGCAGCATCAACAGCCTTTCCACCGCCCTCATGTTCTCGGGGCCAATCTCCTTCTCTTTATCCTCATAGAGCATGTGTGCCAGCTCGATTAACTTTTCCTCAATCTGTTTGGGCTTCATCCGGGAGATGGCTTCGGCGTTAAGTGTTGGGGGGATAGGGAAGATGGCCGATGCCTTGCTGAGCAGGCCGTCCGCGTCCCAGCCCTCGCCGTGCTCGTCGGTGGTGTGAGCGGCCACTATATTCTTAGTCTCATCTTCGACCAGGGACAGGATATTGGCCTTAAGGTCGGCGCCGCCTATTATCTTTCGGCGCTCGCCGTAGATGAGCTCCCGGTGCCGGTTGGCTACATCGTCGTATTCCACCAGGTGCTTGCGGATATCAAAGTTGTAGCCCTCTACCCTTACCTGGGCGCCTTCTATGGATTTGTTCACCAGCGCATTCTCCACGGGGGTGTCCTCGTCCATGCCCGCCCACTCCATAAAGCTCTTAATCCGGTCGCCGCCGAAGCGGCGGACGATTTCGTCTTCTAGAGAAACATAGAAGCGGGAGCTGCCCGGGTCACCCTGCCGGCCGGCCCGCCCCCGGAGCTGGTTGTCAATCCGTCTGGATTCGTGGCGGTCGGTGCCGATAATATGGAGCCCGCCAAACTCAACCACCTTTTCGTGCTCTTTTTGCCAGTTCTTGGCCTCT
>JAUWGI010000076.1 GCA_030606505.1 Deltaproteobacteria bacterium | reverse complement strand
CATACTGATGTCCTTGTCCGGGTCCTCCCGCTCCAGGTAGAGAAGCTGGGCGATGACAACATTGGCCACCTGGTCAACAATCGGCGTGAATAGCATAACTATGCGCTCTTTTAACAGCAGCGAGTATATATCCCAAAATCTGTCACCTCTGGGCCCGCTTTCAACCACGCCGGGGATAATATTCGTCGGTTGGATATTCATTTCACTTCTCCCGCTATCTTTTTGCAGTACTTTGAATTAATTATAACTTATTCCCCGATTTTTCGCACCCGACAGGGGATGGTCTTAAACGCGGGATAACCCGAAATCGGGTCATGCGGTTCATTATCGGTGAGGAGATTGACGTTGGCCTCCTCCCAGCCGTGCTGTATGCTGAGCACCTTGGGATGAATATCGGGGGTAACCCTGGCCAGCAGGGTGATACTTCCTTTAGACGATTCCAACAATACCGGCTCACCATCAGTGATGCCCAAATTCTCTGCCGGACCGGGATTAATCTCAACCAAAGGTTGAGGCACCAGCTTCCTCAACCTAGCCAGATTGCGGAATTGAGAGTGAGTGTAGGCGATTGTCCTGCTGCCGGTAATCAAAGTGAAGGGATAGGACGGGTCCTCCGGCGGCGGGGTGCATGTGGGCAGTGGGTTATAGCCATAGTCAGCCAATGTCTGAGAGAATATTTCCACCTTCCCCGATGGAGTACCAAACCCTTCCTGTTCATATTTTCGCTGGCGCTCAAGCGGGTGATACAGTATACCACCGGGATTCTGCTCCAGCTGTTTCAAAGTAACCCCCGAAGGCTCCAGCAGGAAGGTAAAAAGCTCATCGGCATCCTGCCAGGGGAAATAGTCGGCGTAGCCCATTTTCCGGCCCAGCTCAGTCCACAACTGCCAGTCCTCCAGACAATTGCCCGGAGGCTCAACTGCCTTGTTACTCAATGCAATCAGCGGCAGCCCCTTAGAGCTGTAGTCCGTAAGGATTTTTCTTTCCAGTAAGCTGGCGGCGGGGAGGAAAATATCAGCCAACTTGGCCGTCTCCGTCATGAACAGGTCGGATACCACCAGCAAATCCAGCCTCTCCAGCGCCTGCCTGACCTTATTACTATTGGGCCAGGTTAAAGCCGGATTAGCCGCCTGAACGATGAGGGCCTTAACCGGATAGGGCTTCCCAGTAATTATGGCCTCGGCTACAGGCATGGCTGTTGTCTGACTGGTAAACTTGCCAAATATGGGGTACTGGGCACCAATAGCTTCATCAATGGAAACATTCCCCTTTATTCTAATGCTGGTCTGCCCCAATGGAGAGTTATAGATATTCCCCCCAACGATATCAAGGTTGCCGGTTATGGCGACCAGAATAGATATAGCCCGACTATTCTGCACGCCATTAACACAGTGGTCTAATGCCACATCCTGACTGATAGTTGCCGGTTTAGTGGTGGCATACATTCGGGCAAACTGCCTGACTTTATCAGCCGGAACCCAGGTAATCTTTTCCACCACCTCAGGGCTATATTCCTTGACATGCTCCTCTAACTCATCAAAGCCGAGCGTCCAGCGGTTGACGAAATCCCTATCGTATAAGCCTTCGGTAATAATCACATTAAGCAAGCCCAGCGCCAGGGCACAGTCGGTGCCGGGTTTAACCTGAATATGAAGGTCGGCCCGCTTCGCCAGCGGGATTATCCTGGGGTCAACCACAACCAGCTTGGCCCCCCGCTTTTGAGCCGAAAGGATATCCGCCTCCTCACCTATTTTGGACTGCTGAGGGTTATGTCCCCAGACTACTACACATTTGGTATTTTCATAGCTTGGAGACAGGGGCATCATCCGCCTGTTTATCGACAACCCATGTCCTATTCCCCGGGCAACAAAACAAAGGGAAGACCCTGAGGTATAGTTAGGTGTTCCGTACAAGCTGCAGAATCTGGCGGCTATCTTCCCTACTTCCGTGCCTACCGTGGGCTCGCCCAGATACACCAACAGGGCTTTGGCTCCATAATTATCCCTTATTCCAGCCAGCTTGTCGGAGATGATACCAAGGGCTTCATCCCAGGAGATTTGCTGCCACGTTCCGTTTACCTTCCTCATGGGATGAGTGACGCGCTCGGGCGAATATATTAAATCCGGTATTGCCTGCGCCTTGACGCATAGCCTGTTGACCGGGTGCTCCTTCATCGGAGTCACCTTTACCAGCCTGCCGTCTTCCACATGGGCATCCAGGCCGCAGCAGCTGGAGCACAGACGACAAGCGCTTTTCACCACCCTAGTATTATTTTTCCCGGGCATCTTTGGAACCTTTAGCTATCTCCGCCAGCCGCTGTATGGTTTTCTGCGTGGCCAGCAGTTGTTCCATTGAGCCGCGAACCTGCGGCGAGCTTGTCCTTTCTTTCATCTCCGCCTTTTTCTCAGCACCCTGCACCAGCTTTTCCAGGTCGGCGGTTATCTCTTCGTCGCTGACCTCAATCTTCTCCGCCTCAGCCACCTTATTCAACACCAGGGAGCGGGTCACCCGCTTGACCGCGACCGGACGTGTTTCTTCCCGCAGCTCCTCTTCCGTCTTTTTAATCCGGCTCAGGTACTCCTCCAGCCCCAAGCCGCTTTCCTGCATCCACTTTGCCTGCTGTTCCATCAAGCGTTCCAACTCCGACTCAACCAGAACCGGCGGGAACTCCACTTTGCTTGATTCAACCACGGCGTCAATGACCTTTTCCTCAAATTCCTCTCTGGCTCTTTGCTCAGCCTGAAAACGGAGGTTTTTGGCGAGCTGTTTTCTAAGTGCCGCCATGGTCTTGAACTCAGCGCTAACCAGCTGGGCGAACTCGCTATCCAGCTTGGGCAGCTGCTGCTGCTTTACTTCGTTGACTTTTACTTTGAATTGGGCTTCCTTACCGGCCAGCTCGGGCGGGGAATAGTCATCGGGGAGCTTGAGTTTAAATTCTTTCTCCGCACCGACCTTAATGCCTACCAGCTGGTCGGCGAAGTCCGGGGTGGGGAGAGGCTGATTGGGCATAACCTGATACTGGGCTCCCGACTGATTGATAAAGGGCTTGTCCTCTACCTGGCTTTCGACATCCATGGTGACCAGGTCGTCAAAAGCTACCGGGCGCTCCACCGGCTCCCAGGTACCGTGCTGGCGGCGGAGCTGTTCTATGACGGCGTCGACCTCTTCCCTGGTTACCTCCGCCTTTTCCGGCTTGAGCTTTATGCCCCGGTATTTGCCGAGCTCAACGGTGGGTTCCAGCGGCACCACCGCCGTAAAGATCACCGGCTCTCTCTGGACAACTTCAATCTGCGGGTTGGCGATAGCCTCAATCTTCTCTTCCTTGAGCGCCTGCTCATAGACCTCGGGGAGCAGGTTATCTATGGCGTCTTCGAGGAGGCCGTCCTTGCCGATATAGCGCTCCAGCACCTCCCGCGGTGCCTTCCCCTGGCGGAAGCCGGGGATATTAGCTTTCTTGACCAGGTGGCGGTAGGACTGCTCGAGGGCCTGGTCAACCTGGGACTGTTCCAGCTCAATGCGCAGAAATACCTGCCTGTCTTCTTCTTTCTCTCTGGTTACTTTCATCTTTCCTCTCTAAGACGCAGGTGCAACTCAGCCAGCTGCTGCTCGCTGACCGACGACGGGGCATCGAAGGTCATATCGGCGGCGGCCTGGTTCTTGGGGAAGGCGATAACCTCCCGGATGGTCTCCTCCCCCACCAGCAGCATGACGATACGGTCAAGGCCGAGGGCGATGCCGCCGTGGGGGGGCGCCCCGTACTCAAACGCCTCCAGCATGTGGCCGAAGCGGGCGTCTATCTCTTTATCATTATAGCCCAGTAATCTAAAAATCTTTCGCTGCAGTTCAGCGGTGTGAATCCTGATGCTGCCGCCGCCCAGCTCGTAGCCGTTGCCGACGACATCGTAGTGCCTGCCCCGTACTTTTTCCGGGGCGCTCTCCAATAAAGGTATATCTTCCTGCCAGGGGGCGGTAAAGGGGTGGTGCTCCGAGTCCCAGCGCTTGGCCTCCCCGTCCCAGCGGAGGAGGGGGAAGTCCTGGATAAAAGCGAAGGCGAACAAATCGGGGGCGGCCAGCTTGAGGCGGCGGGCCATCTCCACGCGCAGCTCACCGAGCACGGTATCAACCAGCAACGGCTTGCCGGCAACGATGAGCAGCAGGTCTCCCTTATTTGCCCCCAGAAGCTGCGCCATCTGCCTGACCTGCTCTAAAGTCAGAAAGCGGGCGGCCACCGATTTGACCTCTTCCATGGTTAAAACGCTTAAGTCCCCGCTCTCAGCGCCCAGCGACAGGGTTAATAAGCCGGCGGCGCCAAGCTCCTGCGCCAGCCGGTTAAGCTCGTTGAGCTGGCTGCGGCTGTAACTGGCGCAGCCGGGGGCGCAGATGCCCTTCACTTTACCCCCCTGAGCGATAGCGTTCTTGAAGACGGCGAACTCGGATTTGGCGGTGATTTCGGTCAGGTCGGCTAGCTCCATGGCAAAGCGGAGGTCGGGCTTGTCCGTGCCATAGCGCTCCATCGCCTCGGCGAAGCTGAGGCGGGGGAAGGGCTTGAG
>JAUWGI010000059.1 GCA_030606505.1 Deltaproteobacteria bacterium | reverse complement strand
GCCGACCTGGAAGAGGCCAAGAAAATCAACGAAACGGCCGGGCACCGCTGCACCGGAATGTGCATCGAGACCAGACCAGACTGGTGCCGGGAGCAGGAAATAGAGCGGATGCTGGAGTTCGGCGCCACCAGGGTTGAGCTGGGCGTCCAAATACTGGATGACGAAATCTACCGCCTGACCCGGCGGGGACACAAGGTGGAGGATGTGGTGCGGGCTACCGCCCTGCTGCGGGAAAATGGCTTTAAGGTACACTACCACTGGATGCCAGGGCTTCCCGGCTCCACCCCGGAGCATGACCTGGAGCTGTCCCGGAAGCTTTTCGATGACGAGCGCTTCCGGCCTGACGGATTAAAGCTGTACCCCACCATGGTGGTCCAGGGCACCGAGCTGGAGAAGTGGTACTTCGAAAACCGCTACCAGCCCTACGAAATCAGCACCATGGTCAATCTGATGGTGGATATCAAGTCCATCGTGCCCAAATATGTCAGGATATCGCGGGTGCTGCGTGATATCCCGGCCAAGTTTATCACCGCCGGCTGCAAGGACTCGCTGCGGGGGGTGGTCCAGCAGCGAATGAAGCGAAAGGGTATTGAATGTAAGTGCATTCGCTGCCGGGAGTACGGCCACCGGGCGCGGGAGGGGCGGGAAACAGGCGAGCCCCACCTGACCAGGATGGACTATGAAGCCTCAGGGGGCAGGGAAATCTTCCTCTCCTTTGAGGACGAGGTGGAAACACTGTTCGGGCTGCTGCGGCTGAGGATTCAACCGGAGCCGGAAACCGGGGGAACTGCAGCGGTGATACGGGAGCTGCATGTCTACGGGCCCGAGGTTCCGCTCAGTGAGCAGCGGGAAAAGGCGGCCCAGCATAAGGGGCTGGGTAAAGCCCTGCTGCTGGAGGCAGAGCGAATTGCCGCCGAGGAATTTCAGCTACCGCAAATGACAATCCTGAGCGGCGTTGGCGCCAGAGAGTACTACCGCAGTGAATCCGGCTATAGTTTACAGGGAGACTATATGGTTAAGGAGCTAAAGGTTACGGCGCCAAGGTTATCGCCACCTTAACTCTCTGCACCTCACCCGCTTAGATATTCACTTAGCAACCCACCCCCTTTATCCCCCTCCCTTACAAGGGAGGGGGAAGGTTTTTTATATAAGAGGGGCTAGCGCCCCTCTTGGACACCATGCTAGGCCAGTCCCTTTTTAAAAGAGGGGGAACTAAGAGAGTTTAAAGAGGCAATGCCTTTTTGGGCGGGTGGGTATGGGAAAAGAGAGAACTGTTTAAAACGGGGGAAGGGTAAAAAGGGCTTTAGCCCTTCCTTAAAGGGTGGCGGACGGGAAAAGATATAATTGGGGGTGGGTGATTAGTGGGTCTTAAGATAGTCTATAGCCCATTGAATAACATCCTCGCCCTCAAGGTCGAGCTCATAGTCCGGGGGTAGCCCCTCGCCTTCTATCAGACGGCCCTTGGGAGTTAACCAGCGGGCGTAGGTGATATATAAAGCCGAGCCATCTCCAAGCTCATGCATATTATTGGCACTGCCCTTGCCATAGGTCTTTTTACCAGCAATAACCGCCCGACCGTAGTCCTGCAAAGCCCCGGCCAGCACCTCGCTGCCGCTGGCACTATACTCGTTCACCAGAACCACCATAGGCAGGTCGGTGGCTATCTGGCCGGGCTCGACCGGGTAAGCAAAACTATTCCCCTCATTATCGACAATATCGACCACCACGCCCTCCTTGAGGAAAAAGCTGGTGACAGCAACCACTGTACCCAGCAGGCCGCCGGGATTGCTGCGCAGGTCAAGGATAATGCCCGAGGCCTGCTGGTTTACCTCCTCCAGCACCGGGGACAGCTCTTCGGCGGTCCGCTCGGAAAAATTGGTGATATGGATGTAAGCGATGTCCTCCATCATCTCAAAGCGGACGCTGGGCGTCTCAATCTCAGCCCTGACTATCTCGATTACCTCCGGTTCGGTCTCACCCTCATGCAGGACGGAAAGGGCAACCGCCGTCCCCTTGGGGCCCCGGACGATGAGCACTACCTCAACCAGGCTCATCTCAGCCGTAGACTGGCCATCGACCTCCAGAATCACATCGCCAGCCCTGATACCCGCCTTATCCGCCGGTGAGTCAGCAATCGGGGCGATAATTACAACCTTACCGTCCTCGGCGGCCACATGGGCGCCAATGCCCTCAAATTTTCCCTCCAGGCTCCTCTGGCTCAGCTCGTGGGCGGTGGCATCAAGGTAAGCAGTGTAGGGGTCGTCCAGCGCCTCCACCATACCCCTGATAGCACCCTGCGCCAGCGCCTCAGCATCAAGCTGGTCCTTATCCACATAATCCTGAAAGATTATGTCCCACACCTGCCCCACCACACCCAGGCCCTGCTGGGGGGAGGTTCGGCTACCCAGAACCCAGCCGGTACCGAAGGACACGACGATAACCGCCGCCACTAACAGGACTATGACTATAGTTTTGCTTCTTTCTGACATTGGATTCACTCTCCTTGAGGGCGTTCCAGCTAAGCGGACAAGGCTATCTTAGCAGAGAGGGGGAAATTTTTGCCACTATTAAAAGGTCAAGTAAACCTGTAAGCCGAGTTCTGTACTCCGACGAATCGGAGCGGTGACCATCTATCTAGCCCTGATGTTGCCACCAGGGTCAAGCGACCAACCCGGGGACAGGCCGGGCGTCCTTATGTCCCTCTATTTGGTCTTGCTCCGGATGGGGTTTACCCAGCCGACCGGTCACCCGGCCGCTGGTGAGCTCTTACCTCACCATTTCAACCTTACCTTTACCCCAAAAATCTTGCGATTTTTGGGGGCCCCATCTGGGATAAAGGCGGTATGTTTCTGTGGCACTCTCCGTAGGGTCACCCCTCCTGGGCGTTACCCAGCATCCTGCCCGGTAGAGCTCGGACTTTCCTCCCCGAAAAATTCAGGGCGGTCACCCAGTCTACTTGACCTGATTACACTGTAGTATAGAAGATACTATAAGTCAACCTAAAGCCTTATTGGCCAGTTTATCGGCTTCTCTGTTTTGTGTGCGGGGGATGTGGGTTATGTTGAAGGTTTCCAGGGAGCCGATGAGCTGGACTACTTTTTGATAAAGCGGCCGCAAAGTAGCTTTTTTGACGCGGTAACGGCCTTTGAGCTGTTTTACCACCAGTTCCGAGTCCGACCTGATTTCAACTTCTCCAGCGCCGAGGCGGGTTGCCTCCTCCAGGGCGGCGATGACAGCCCGATACTCCGCCTGGTTATTGGTGGCGTGGCCGATGCGCCGGGAGATACGGCTGATGACTTTTCCCTGCCCGTCCTTTATAACGGCGCCGATAGCCGACGGCCCCGGGTTGCCCGATGAGGCGCCATCGGTATAGATTATCAATCTCTCTGGCGTCATTTGCACCTTTAGGCCAGGAACAGGATACGCCCGCAGCTACTGCACTGCACCAGGTTATTACCCCTCACCCGCTGCAGGTCGGTGGTGGGCAGTGATATCCGGCAACCGCGGCATATCCCCTGCTCTACCCTGGCCACCGCCGTCCCCTTGCCCTTTCTCAGTTCCTGATAGAACTCGACCGTATCCGGCTCGACCTGCTCTGACAGTTGCTGCCATTTTTCCTTAAGGTCGGCGAGGGCGGCTTTGAGCCTTGTCTTCTCTTCGGCCAGCTGCTTCTGCTGGAGCTGCCACTCAACCGTCATGGTTTCCAGCTCATTGTTTATTTTGGCTACGCTGGCCTCGGCCTGCTCAACCTGGTCGATTACGCCTAACGCTTTCTCCTCCAGCCGGTCGCGGCGGGCTTTGAACATCTCAACCTCTTGCTGGAGACTGGCCAGTTCCTTGGGGTTCTTTATCCGGCCGCTGAACAGCGACTCTTCGGCGGTAGCAATCTTGGTGGTGATATCGTCTATCTCCCACTCGGCGGAGTGCTGCTGGTGCTTTAGCTCTTCTAGGCGCTGCTGCTCCGACTGTAACCGGTCTTTAGTTTTGAGCACCGCCTTGCTTTCGCCTATCTGGCTGGTGACACGCTTTAACGCCTGTTCATCAGACTCAATTTCCAAGTCCAGTTCCTGAAGCCGGTAGAGTTGCCTGGCAAGATTCATTTTACCCGCTTATTCTATAACGACCAGGCGGTAATAGCAATTTATGATTTGGGATATTTGGGAACCCTCCCCCTTCCCCTTGTTAGCGGTTGTTCTTCTTCCCACCCGGACCCAACCTAAACAGGTGAGACCTCTTTACCAACACCATTTATGGGGGGATGGGAAAGGAAGTTTAAAAAGGGCGGTGGGCGGGAAAAGATATAAAACGGGGGGTGGGCAGTGACAAATGCTTATAGTCATAGTAGAACATATGTGCTAACATTGAATAAGGAAAGGGGAACGATTATGAGACTGCTGCGACTGGCCGTGGAAATCAAGCGGTGGGACCTGGCCGCCCACACCATCGTGCTGGCGAGCGCCAAAGTACTTAAAAATGGAGACAGACCGGATGGCGGAAAAGGCAAAACGAAAAAGGGGCGCCCCAAAGGGTAACCAGAACGCCCAGACGCACGGTTTTTATTCTAAAGTTATGGATGAAGCGGAACAGCTCGACTTTGAGCTGGCCAGCGGCGTCGAGGGCTTTGACGGCGAGATTGCCCTGCTGAGGGTTAAGATAAAGTCCCTCCTGGAGAACGACCCGGAGAATATAAAGCTGCTGATGCAGGCCACCGGCTCACTGGTCAAGCTGGTCAAGGCCAAGTACAACATCACCAAAGAGCAGAAGCAGGGACTGAAGGAGGCCATAGGCAATGTCCTCAAGGATATCGCCATTCCACTCGGCATCAAGGTCATCGGAAACATGGCTAAGTAGAGGATTTAGGGAACCCACCCCCTTAATCCCCCTCCCTTGTCAAGGGAGGGGGAAGGATTTTTTTAGAAGAGGGGCTGACGCCCCTCTTAGACACCCTACCAGGTCAGTCCCCTCCCAAAGGGCTTTAGCCCGCTTCCATTAAGAGCGGCGGGCGGGAAAAGATATAATTGGGGAGGAATCGCCTAGTTTCTAGAGGGCGTTTGATTTCCCACCCCCCCACCCTACAGAAGTGATACTTCTATCAATTTCTTCTTGGGGTGTAGGGAAAGAGAGTCTAAGAGGGGTGTAACCCCTCTTTACCTTAAAGGGTGGAGGGTGGGTAAAGATAAAATTGGGGGGTAGGGAAACAAAACACTGGGTAAAAACGGTGGGGCAATAATATTATGTCAATAAACGTCCTTAATAAACTGCGCCCCTACCAGCGGGAGGCGGCCTCGGCGATACTGGACAGCGTCTTCAAGCGCAAGGGGCTCACCTTCTCCGTGGAGATGGCCCGCCAGGGGGGCAAAAACGAGCTTTCCGCCCAGCTTGAGCTGCTGCTGCTCACCCTCTACATGACCAGGCCCGAAAACCTGATAAAGTGCGCCCCCACCTTCAAGCCCCAGACCGTTATATCCATGATGCGGCTAAGGGACAGGCTCAACGACGCGGGATTCGGCGGCATCTGGGCTCCTGAGATGGGCTACATCATCAGGCTGGGCAGCGCCAGAGCCATATTTCTTTCCGCCGATGAATCAGCCAATGTCGTCGGCAACACCGCCCATATCCTGCTCGAAATAGACGA
>JAUWGI010000118.1 GCA_030606505.1 Deltaproteobacteria bacterium | reverse complement strand
TTCAAGCTGGAAGGCTGCAATCCCACCGGCTCGTTTAAGGACAGGGGGATGGTGGTGGCGGTGGCCAAAGCGCTTGAGGATGGCAGCCAGGCGCTGATGTGCGCCTCTACGGGCAATACCAGCGCCTCCGCCGCGGCCTATGCCGCAGCTAGAGGGCTTGACTGTATTATCATTATCCCTAAAGGCAAGATTGCCCTGGGCAAGATGGCTCAGGCCATTGTCTATCGGGCTAAAATCGTGGCCATTGACGGCAATTTCGACCAGGCGCTGACCATAGTGCGCGCCCTGACCGATAAGCACCCCATTGCCCTGGTGAACTCGCTCAACCCCAACCGCATCGAGGGGCAGAAGACGGCCGCTTTTGAGATTGTCGATAGCTTAAGCAAAGCCCCGGACTATCTCTTTATACCGGTGGGCAACGCCGGCAACATCACCGCCTACTGGAAGGGCTTTAAGGAGTACCATGAGGCGGGCAAATCTAAAGTTAAGCCTAAAATGATGGGCTTTCAGGCGGAGGGGGCGGCGCCGATAGTGCGGGGGCACATTGTCGAAAAACCGGAAACAGTGGCCTCGGCGATAAGAATCGGCAACCCGGCCAGCTGGAAGAAGGCGGAAGCAGCCAGAGATGAGTCCGGCGGCATCATCAGCATGGTCAGCGACGATGAGATTCTCTCCGCCCAGAAGCTGATGGCAACCAAAGCGGGCATCTTCGGCGAGCCGGCGTCGGCGGCATCACTGGCCGGTCTGCTAAAACGCCGCCGGCAGGGGATGGACTTCTCCCAGAGCAGGGTGGTCTGCGTGGTAACCGGCACCGGCCTCAAGGATACGGAGACGGCGTTAAAAGGCGCCGACCCCTTCCTGGAGCTGCCGGCTGACCTGGCCGCTGTGGAGAAGGCTTTAGGTCTGGACTGAAAACTTGACATAACGAAGGAGGGCCAGTGTGATTAACCAGGCGGAGATTAAATCGGCAGTAACCTCTATCATCAAGGCTATCGGCGAAAACCCGAATAGAGAGGGTTTGAAAGACACCCCCAAACGAGTCGCCGAGATGTATACTGAGCTTTTCATGGGGCTGGACATGAGCCCCAAAGAAGAGCTAACCGTCGGCTTTGAGGAAGGGCACCGCGAGATGGTAATCCTCAGGGATATTCCCTTTCACTCCATGTGTGAGCATCACCTTTTGCCCTTCTACGGGGTGGTTCATGTAGGCTATCTGCCCAATGCCAGCGGGCGTGTGGTCGGTGCCAGCAAGCTGGCCCGGGTGGTGGAAATCTTTGCCAAGCGCCCCCAGATTCAGGAGAGAATGACCACTCAGATTGCCGATGCCATTGTTGACGGGCTACAGCCCGATGGGGTGGGGGTAATTGTCCAGGCTGAGCACCTGTGTATGATTATGCGTGGTATCAAAAAGCCGGGAAGCACTATTATTACCTCGGCTCTCAGGGGCGCCTTCCGCCACCGCAAAGAACCCAGGGCTGAATTTTTCGCACTGCTGCAGGGCAAATAGCTTAGTCTGAAGACGGGATAGGCCTGGGTTCCTGGACTTCCATTTCCTGACCGCAGCAGGTCATCGTGCCCTCACCGATTTTAGTGCAGAGTATTTCGGTGCCGCACTTCAGGCAGCGATACCTTTTACCTAACTGGCTGGCCATCTATTTCTTTAACTCCATAGGTTTACCGCAGCAGTGGATGGTGCCGTCGCCAGCCCTGGTCACGATAAACTCAGCGCTGCACTTGGTGCAGCAATACTTCTTGCCGATTTGATTCGCCATATACCAGGCCGCCTTTCCTTAGCTCAATTATTATAAGCTCTGGCTCAAACCCTTGTCAAAGTCGGCTATTCGCCCATGATCTGCACTACGATTTGCCTTGACCTGGCCCTGTTGTCGAAATCCACCACTACTATCTGCTGCCAGGTGCCCAGAGTTAACCTCTTATCGCTAAAAGGGATTACCAGCGAGGCACCCAATAGCGAGGCCCGGACATGGGAGTGCCCGTTGCCATCGCCCCAGGCGCGGTTATGCTCATAAGGTATATCCTGGGGGATATTGCGCTCCCACATCTTTTTGAAGTCGGAGATTAGCCCCGGTTCAAACTCGATGGTGGTAAGCCCGGCGGTGGAGCCGGAGATAAACAGGGTAACCGTGCCGTCGCTTATATCCGTCTCGGCCAGGCGCTGCTGTACCTCGGGTGTAACATCAATGATGTCGCCGTGCCCTTTACTTTCAAGGCTGATTTTCTCGGTGACTACCATAGTAAGCCTCCTCTAACAATGATTGTCTGGGGCTAGGTATTCAGTTTTTTCACCAGGAAGGCAACGTTCTTCCCGAATTCCCGGGCAGTGGCCAGCCCTTCTTTGTCATTGGCTACGTCGCCTTTCTCCCGGCCGAAGGCGACATTCCAGTAGGTTGAACCGGGCATGAAGAACCCGCTAATATGAAACCAGTAGGTCAGCTGAGCATGGGTAAAGTTCTGTCCGGCGCGGCGGGCGACCACCAGCGGCCCGCCCACTTTCCCCTTAAACACTTGCCCGTTACGCCCGGCAATGAAGCCCGCTCTCTCCATCAGGCTTTTCAGCAGGGCACTGACCGAGCTAAAGTACACCGGCGAAGCCAGGATTATAGCCTCAGCCTGCTTCATTTTTTCGTATATCGGGAACATGTCATCTTCTATGGGGCATTGCTCTCCCTTATCACAGGCGCCGCAGGCGTTGCAGGGCCGGATATCCAGACCGGCTAACCTTATTAATTCTGTGTCCAGTCCCTCCTCGGCGATGGCTTTCAGGGTATGTTTGGTTAGAATTTCCGTATTTCCGCCCTTTCTCGGGCTACCGACAATACCGATTGCTTTCATTTTACCCCTCCGCTTTTTATTCAGTTCTCAAATTTCCCATACCCGCCCACCCTCATAAGCTCCGCTTCTGGAACTTTCTGCTCCGCCCCGC
>JAUWGI010000060.1 GCA_030606505.1 Deltaproteobacteria bacterium | reverse complement strand
TGGCGCTTCATGGATCCAATTGCAATAAGCCTCTATTTAGCCTTGGCACCACGCCCTATCTAGGGCATTGATTCGGCTGGAACATTGTTCTGCCTTCTTCTGGACTATAACCTCCCATAGTAAATAAGCCTTCTCACACCGTCATCCGTTATTGTCCATTCACCTCTTTGGTCATTTATGACCAGCCTCTGTTTTTTAAGCCAGGTCAGCATCCAGCTGGCACCGCCGCGGCTGTAGCCGAAGCTGTTCATCAGGTCAAGTGGAGTTACAATCTCCCTTTTCCTTATGAATTCTAAGACTTGGAGTTTTGATGCCCTTTTCATGGTAATGCTTGATTTAAAGCAAGCATTCGCCTAACTGCGGGGCCTAGCGGTAGCCCATGCGGTCCAGCCACTTCTTCTTCTGGATGCTCAGCCCCCAGGCGATAAAGAGATTTATCACGTTAACCAGGTCCGGCTTGGGGATGTCCCCCACCTTATAGGCGATATCAGCAAAGAGTTACAGTTCGGGGGACTAAAAAGGACGCTGAAAAGCGTCTTGCAGAGCTATTTCACCAGCTTGATACTGGAACTTTTACAAAGCCAAGTAAAGATACCCTGTCTGATTTTCTAAGCCGATGGTTACAGGATTATGCCAAGCCTCACCTGACGCCTCGTGCCTATGAGCGCTATGAGTCCATCATCCGGGTACACCTTACACCCTCACTTGGCAGTATTCCACTCACTGAAGTACGCCCTGACCATATTCAAAAACATTACACGGCTATGCTGAATGACAGGCTGAGTGCCAGGACGGTGCGATATCATCATGTGATTCTCCATGTAGCTCTGCAATCAGCTGTTAAGTGGGGATTAGTTCCCCGTAATGTAGCTGACGCCGTTGACCCACCACGCCCCGGTCATACTGAAATGCACACATGGAATGAGAATGAGATAGCACAGTTCCTTGATGGTATTAAAGATTCTCAATATTACACTCTGTTTTACACCGCTCTATTTACTGGCATGAGGCGCTCTGAATTACTTGGTCTTACATGGCAGGATATTAACCTGCTTTACAGCGTGATATCGGTTAATCGTGGGCTTCACCACCTGAGTGATGGCAGCTATGTATTCACTGAGCCGAAGTCTGCCAAGAGTAAGCGCACTATTGCTTTACCGCCATCGGCAATCCTGGTGCTCAAGTCACATTACGATAATCAGAAACTAGAAAGGGACATGGTAGGCAAGCCATTATCCGATACTGACCTGGTATTTAGTACCATCGAAGGCAAGCCATTACGCCCGAATACCATTACAAGAGCATGGCAGACACTTGCCGCCCGTTACGGCGTTAAGGTTATACGGTTCCATGACGCCCGGCATACCCACGCCTCTATAATGTTAAAGCAGGGAATACACCCAAAGATTGTCCAGGAGCGTCTGGGACATTCCAGCATAGCGGTAACTCTAGACACTTACAGCCACGTAGCCCCGGGACTTCAGGAATCGGCGGCCAAACGCTTTGACGAAGTACTCAGTAGCAGATATAATAAACGCACTGAATCAACCCGTGACCAATCCGTGACCAATTTGGCGGATAGCACTTTAAGAGAATAGCAGAAACAAACCAATTTAGCTTCATTTTAGGCATTTGGAGAGGTGTCCGAGTGGTTTATGGTGCCGCTCTCGAAAAGCGGTCTCCGGTTATACCGGAGCGTGGGTTCGAATCCCACCCTCTCCGCCAGATATAACGGAGAGGTGCTGGAGTGGCCTAACAGGCGCGCCTGGAAAGCGCGTGTAGCCGCAAGGCTACCGTGGGTTCGAATCCCACCCTCTCCGCCATACCAACAGTTAATTTTTAAAACGGATAACTAGAAGGGAAGCTTACCATCAAGAAGCCGAAATTTCTTGCCCCTATCTCCGGCCTGTTGTCCCTCTTTGTCCTGGCACACTTCAGCCATCACTTCACCGCTGCCCTCTTCCAACCCCTGATGCCTTTCATCCGTGATGAGTTCAACCTTGACTACACCCAGGTGGGCTGGATTATTTCCGCCACCACCCTTGCCTACGGCTTAAGCCACCTGCCCGCCGGCTGGCTTTCCGACCGGCTCGGTCCCCGGCTGATGATTACCATAGGCATTTCCGGGGTGGCCCTGTTTGCCATACTCTCCGGTCTGGCACCGACCTACCTCACCCTGGTCGCTTTCGTGATTTTGCTCGGGGCGATGGGGGGCGGCTATCACCCCGCCGCCTCACCTGTAGTCGCGGCGTCAGTTGATAAAAAGAGCCAAGGCCGGGCGCTGGGGCTGCACCAGATAGGCGGCACCGCCAGCTTCTTCCTAACCCCGCTGATTGCCGTTGCCATTGCTAACGCCCTGGGCTGGCGGGGCTCCATAATCACCATGGCCATCCCCGCCTTTATCATCGGCATCGTGCTCTTCGTGCTCCTGGGAAGGTTGGGCTACACTCAGAAAGCCCCCGAAGTGACCGCCAGCCGCCAGGACGAACCACCGACAACCTCCGGCAGTATGCGCCGGCTGATACCCTTTATCGTTCTGGGAGTGATACTGCAGGTGATGGCTTTCTCGGTGACTTCCTATGTACCCCTCTTTGCCGTTGATAACCTCAAAGCCAGCGAGCAAACCGGCGCTCTCCTCTTCTCCTTCTTCCACTTCACCGGCCTGTGGGCCGGCCCCGTCGGCGGCTACCTCTCCGACCGATTGGGTAAAGTCCCTGTGATGCTGACAGTGAGCCTTATTGCCGGTCCCACCCTGTACCTGCTCAGCCTGACCTCTCTGGACTGGAGCGTGTGGTTAGTCTTGCTCGTCCTCGGCGCCTGCATGTATATGGCCATGCCGGTCACCGAGGCTTATATTATCACCCACGCCCCGGAGCGCCGCCGCTCTACTATTCTCGGCGTCTACTACTTTGCCAGCCGGGGAGGCGTGGGCCTGGTGGTGCCGGTACTGGGCTACCTTGCCGACCATTACAGCTTTGCCACCAGCTTCACCGTGGCGGGCGGGGTGGTGCTGGGGATAGTCATCATCTGCTCGGCGTTCCTGTGGGGAAGGCGGGACTAAAGCCACTGCTGTTCCTTTAATGAGGGGGAAAAGCCCCTTTAGGGATAATCTCTCTTTCCTGTGTGGGGGGATAAGGGGAGGTTCCCCCCGTTTTTATAGTGCGCTGTACTTCCCACCCTCCCACCCTACAGAAGTGATACTTCTATCAATTTCTTCTCGGGGGGTGGGGAAAAGGGGAGGAATCAGGCCAGTTTTTAGAGTGAGTTTAAGAGGGGCGTTAGCCCCTTTTTTTATTTTTCTTCCCCCTCTCCAAGAGTGGAGAGGGGGACACAGGGGGTGAGGTTGATAAACGCTAATTGTCACCAGTTGGCCTCTATGCTAGAATTGCCTTGAAGTGACTAAAAAAGACACCAAATACTGGGTCGGCTTCAGCATGATACCCCGCATCGGGCGGGTGAAGCTCTCCCTGCTGGAAAGCCATTTCGGTGACTTAAAGCAGGCTTGGCAGGCTCCCCCCACCGAGCTGAAGCAGGCCGGGCTGGACAGGGGCTCGGTCAACGCCATCAGGGACTGGCGGGACAAGATTTCCCTAGACGCCGAGATGGAAAAGCTGGGCAGCTACGGGATAAAGGTGGTTACCTGCCGCGACCCGGACTACCCTGCCCGCCTCAAAGAGATATATGACTATCCGCCAGTACTCTATATCAGGGGTTCCCTGCTGCCCCAGGACGAGTGGTGCCTGGCGGTGGTGGGCACGCGCCGGTCTACAGTCTACGGCCGGCAGGCTGCCGAGGAGATAACCGCCGATTTAGCCCGGAACAAAATAACCATTATCAGCGGGCTGGCTAAAGGGATTGACTCCATAGCCCACCAGAGCGCCCTGGGGGCGGGGGGCAGAACCATCGCCGTGTTTGGCTGCGGGCTGGACATTGTCTACCCAGCGGAGAACGCCACCCTCGCCCGCAAAATCATCGAGCAGGGGGCACTAATAAGCGAATTCCCGCTGGGCACCCGCCCCAAGCCGGAGAACTTCCCCCGCCGCAATAGAATCCTGAGCGGGCTGAGCCTGGGGGTGCTGGTGGTCGAGGCCGATGAGACCAGCGGGGCCATGATTACCGCCCACCTGGCGCTGGAGCAGAATAGAGAGGTCTTCGCCGTGCCGGGCAGTATCCTGTCACCGTCCAGCCGGGGGGTCAACCGCCTCATCCAGGAGGGGGCCAAGCTGGTGCGGGACTACACCGATATTTTAGAGGAATTAAACCTGACCGCCGCCGCCCAGCAGATGGAGCTTACCGAACTGCTGCCCACCACCGAGACCGAGACCCTGCTCCTAAAACAGCTCAGCGCCGAGCCCACCCACATTGACGAGGTCTGCCGCAGCAGCGGGTTGCCGGTAGCCACCGTCAGCGGCACCCTGGCCATGATGGAGCTTAAAGGGCTGGTGAAGCAGACCGGAACCATGAATTATATCCTCTCCCGGGAGACCAGAGAGGCCTACCGGGTAAGGGTGGATTAGGATTATTATGTCAACCAAGAAAAAGAGCCTTGTTATCGTTGAGTCCCCGGCTAAAGCCCGGACGCTGGGCAAGCTCCTGGGGAGCAGCTACAATCTTAAAGCCTCCATGGGGCACGTCAGAGACCTGCCCAAAAGCCAGCTGGGGGTGGATATCGAGCAGGGTTTTGCTCCCAAATACATCGTGCCCAGGGCCAAAACCAAGATTGTCAATGAGCTTAAAAAGGCGGCTAAAGAGGCTTCTACCATTTACCTGGCCACCGACCCCGACCGCGAGGGAGAGGCCATCTCCTGGCACCTGGAGCAGGTGACCAGGACAAACCGCAAGCCCTACCGCCGCGTCGTCTTCCACGAGATAACCGAGGAAGCCATCAAGCGCGCCTTTGCCCACCCCCAATCCATCAACATGCAGCTGGTCGACGCCCAGCAGGCAAGGCGCATCCTGGACAGATTGGTCGGCTATAAAATCAGTCCCCTGCTCTGGCGGAACGTGAGGCGGGGGCTATCGGCGGGGCGGGTGCAGTCGGTAGCGCTCAAGATTATCGTTGACCGCGAGCGGGAAATCGAAAAGTTCGTCCCGGTAGAGTACTGGACAATCGAAGCCGAATTAGCCAAGGCGGCCGCTGCAAGAACTTTTAAAGCCACCCTGGTTGGCCTTGCCGGCGGCGCCAAGCTGGAAATCCACAACGAAGCCGAAGCTACCGAGATTGGCCAGGAGCTAAAAGCAGCCAGCTACAAGGTGAGCAAGGTCAGCGCCAAGAAAGCCACCCGCCAGCCGGCGCCGCCCTTCATCACCAGCACCCTCCAGCAGGAAGCCTGGCGCAAGCTCCGCTTCCCCGCCAAGCTGACGATGAGAGTCGCCCAGGATCTTTACGAGGGCCTGCCCATCGGCAAGGAAGGCAGCGTCGGCCTAATTACCTACATGCGTACCGATTCCATCAGGGTTGCCCGCTCCGCCGTTGCCGAAGCCAGAGAGTTTATCGCCGATAAATACGGCTCGAAATATTTGCCCGCCCACGCCCGCTCCTTTACCACCCGGGTCAAAGGGGCGCAGGAAGCCCACGAAGCCATCCG
>JAUWGI010000112.1 GCA_030606505.1 Deltaproteobacteria bacterium | reverse complement strand
AGGCAGGGGGGCACGGGCTGGGACGGGGTGGGCTTCCGGCTGGGCCGCTACCTGGCTGAGATATCGCCCCAACTTGACATCGTCTATAACATGGAGATAGACCGGTGGCAGGGCAGGGAGAAGCTTAGGCTGAATATCCTCGACTTTGCGCCGGTCAAATAGCCAGTCCACACTTCAGCTACCTGCCATCTTGACAAACGATGCCCACCGTGAGAATATACATAGAATTTCTAGGCATCATAAATCATACGGAGGTTATCAATGAAACTAACGCTCGCCTGTTTACTAATCCTGGCTCTGGTAGCCGGTGCCGCCTGCACTCAAGCACCAGGGGCACCGCCAGAAACCGACCTGCCGCCAGCTAATGGAGAGAAGGCGGAAGCTCCATTAACCAGTACCACACCACCGGACACTGCAGAGGATGAAGAGGCTCCACCACCAGCCACCGTCACCGAGGAAGATATAGAAGCAGCCAGACAGGTAGTGTTTGCCTACTTGGATGCCCTCAACAGCTATGATTTGGAAGGCGTCTTAGCCTGTATGGAGGAATCCTGGGGCCAGGAAAGAGAAGCAAGCCTCACCAGCGAGATAGGCCAGATGGAAACCTTCGGCGTTACGCTGGGAGTAGAAGAAGAGGCGGAACCGGCTATAAACGCCGACGAAACGATTGAGATAAAAATAAAGCTCGACGTCCCTATGCCCATGCCAGACAGGCACGTCACCTATCAGTTGATGAAGATAGACGGCGAGTGGAAAATCTGCTTTGCCGAATAGTAGAAATTCCGCCCGTCACCCTGCACTTGCCAACGTATTGCCTTTAGTGTATAATGTTCTACGGTGGTTTAAGGTTTAGGTTATCACATACTTAGTTGAATACTTCAGTTTTACTCGAGTTTTGGATGACCGCAACTCTAACCAACTAATTTAGAGAGAGGAGGTCATCCAATGAGTTTTGAAGACAAACAGCTCCACTGTTCCGATTGTGGAGCCGACTTCACCTTCAGCGCTGAAGAGCAAGAGTTCTTCCAGTCCAAGGGCTACACTAATGAGCCCAAGCGTTGTACCGCATGCCGTGAAGCCAGGAAGTCACAGCGTTACGGGAATGATAGCTACGGCTACAGGTCCCGACGCCAGATGTTCCCGGTAACATGTGCCGAGTGTGGTAAGGAGACCGAGGTACCGTTCGAGCCCCGTGAGGGCAGACCGGTATATTGTAGCGAGTGCTACAACAAAGTTAGAATGAACCAGTAAGGCTGGTTCGAACTTACAGCGACATGCACGGGCTGGGGAATACTTGGCCTGTGTATGTCGCTAGAATATGTGGGTGGTTTATGTCGTTGAAAGTATCAATACGAGATGGCGAGAGCCAAGACTCCTTGTTGAGGCGCTTTCAAAAGATGGTACAGATGGAAGGAATCCTGCGTGAGGCAAAAACTCATCGTTATTTCCTGTCCAAGAGAGATGCAGCACGCCTGAAAGCAAAAAAGAGCGCCCGGCGGAGGCGCATGGGCAGGTAGTACCAGGGCGGGTTTGAAAGTAGTAATCAGCAAAAAGGGGGGCCAATATGACTATCTATGTGGGCCCCCTATCCCGGGAGGGAACTGACGAGGAACTGCGCCAGGAATTCGCCGCTTTTGGGGAAGTGAGTGCGGTTAATATTATAAAAGACAAGTACGGTGGTCAATCGAGGGGCTTTGCCTTTGTTGAAATGCCGTCAAAGACGGAAGGCGAAGCGGCCATTACCGGCCTCAAAGGAAAGACACTGCAAGAACGTACAATGGATATCAACGAGGCTCGCCCTCGCACCGATAGCCGGGGCGGCGGGCGCTCTTCATACGGCGGCGGCCGGAGGGGCGGAGGCGGAAGAGGCGGCGGCAGGCCGAGAAGATACTAGAGTCCCCGCTTAAAACCCCTTAAGTCTTATATCTATGATTATTTAACCCCTACCTTCGCCTTTCACCCAACGCGTCCTCAACACCAGTATGGGGATAACAATCAGCAAGACAACAATGCCTACCACCTGAGCCTGGTGTAAGCCAAAGAGGAAGTCCGTCCCGTCCCGCATGAAGCCAAGGCCCAACCGCCATATTGAATACATGCTGAGATAAATCAGGAAGAGGGAGCCTTCCGGCTGGAAGCGTCTCCTCAACCAGAACAATACCCCGAAAACGATAAGCAGAAAGATAATCTCATAAGGCTGGGTGGGGTGCACGGCTATCCCCAGCGGGGCATAGCTATCCGGGTGAGTATAGACAACGGACCAAGGTAGCCAGGCTGGTGCTGCCATACCATAACAACAGCCGTTTATGGTACAGCCGATCCGGCCTACCGCCTGAGCCAGCAAGACACCTGGCGTCACCAGGTCCATGAAGTAACCGAACTTGAAATCGCTGAAGCGACTATAAATCCAGATGCCCAGCGTCGCCCCCAGAATGGCCCCCCATATGGTCAGACCGCCCGCGCCAATTACCTGCCTTAGATGCTCAAAATCCTGAAAATAGTATGACCACAGGTCAATAATATGAAGTAACCTCGATATTATTATCCCGGAGGGAATGGCTATCAGGGCTACGGTAAGCAGGCTATCGTAGGAAATATCAGCGCCGCGCCTTATCTGCCACACTACCCAGAGTATCAGCATCACCACCGCCAGGGCAATCATAACGCCATACCACCGCACACTCATCTCGCCTATGGTGAAGGCTATCGGGTTTATACCTATAGTAATCAATATCTACCTCCCCAAGATTACGAGCACAGCGCCCGGACAAAAGCCGCGGCGTCAAAGGGTGCCATGTCCTCCAGCGCATCGCCGACGCCGATAAACTTTATCGGCACCTGCAACTGGTCACAGATAGCCAGCACTATGCCCCCTTTAGCTGAGCCATCGAGCTTGGCCAGAAAGATGCCGGTTACCCCTACCGCCTCGGTAAAATGCTTCGCCTGGGTTAAACCGTTCTGGCCGGTGTTGGCATCGAGCACCAGCATTACCTGGTGGGGGGCGGTGGGGTCAGCCTTGGCGGCTACCCGCTTAATCTTTTTCAGCTCCTCCATCAGGTTGAACTTGGTGTGCAGCCTGCCGGCGGTATCGATAATCACCGTCTGCGCCTGTCGGCTGCGTGCCGCCTCCAGGGCGTCAAAGACCACCGCCCCGGCATCG
>JAUWGI010000017.1 GCA_030606505.1 Deltaproteobacteria bacterium | reverse complement strand
ACCTCGAAGGGCGGTGCCGGCTGCCCTAGACGGGGCAGACTGATTACCTGCTCTTTAACCTCTTCCATTTTGTTTATACCTCCTTGATTTTTTATAAAAAAGGGCTATACAAAGCCCTCGGCTTTATGCTTTTTAGCGATGGTATCGGCTAGCTTCTCCAGCGCCTTGAAGTCGGCTTCGCGGGGAAGCCCTTTACATAACACCGGCTCCAGTATCTCAACTTTAAGGTTAGGAATCATCGCTGCCAGCTGCTCCACTGCTTTACCTCCCCACCCGTAGGAGCCGATGATGGAGACGAATTTCAAGTTGGGTCTCAGTGCATTCGTCAGGATGGCGGCATAGGCAACGTTCGGATGCGGACCCGCCAGAACAGTAGGTGTCCCGATGACCACTGTGGCTGCATCCACCAGCGCCATTGCCAGCTTGCCGATGTCAGTTACAGCGAGGTCAAACTGTTTCACCGTCACGCCCTTTTCAGCCAGAGCTCCGACAAGGTATTCAACCATCTGGCGGGTACTGCCGTGCATCGAGATATAGGGCAATACCACGATATTTTTGGGCTTATCGAATGCCCAGCTGTGGTAAGCCTTGATGATGAAATCAGGCTTGTCGTACATCGGCCCGTGGCTGGGGGCGATGATGTCAATTTTGTAGTCCTTTACCTTCTCCAGGTTTTTCTGAATAGTGGTTCGGAAGGGCATCATGATTTCGGCGTAGTATCTCTTGGCTGCCTCGTAGACCTGCCCCTCATCAGTGACATAGAGGTCGGTGGTGGCCAGGTGGGAACCGAGGAAATCGCAGGGAAACAGGATTTTGTCCTCTTTTAGGTAGGTGAGCATGGTCTCCGGCCAGTGTACCCAGGGAGCATGGATAAACTCCAGCGTCCTATCTCCCAGCGAGATGCTCTCCTTATCACCTACGGTTTTAAACTTCGCCTCCGGGACCATAAGCAGGTCGATGAGCATATCCTTACACTTGGGCGTGCAGACAACTTTGGCTTCGGGGTATCTCTCCAGGATTCGGGGGATGGTGCCGGAGTGGTCCTGCTCGGCGTGGTTGGCGATGACATAGTCTATACTCTTGACCTTAAGCTCATCCAGGTGTCGGAGCAGTATGTCCCGGGTGGGCGGGTCAACGGTATCGATAAGGGCTGTATGCTTGCTGCCTTTAATCAGGTAGGCGTTATAGCTGGTGCCGTCGGGCAGCGGGATAAGGGCGTCAAACAGCCGCCGGTCCCAGTCGATAGCCCCCACCCAGTAGACTCCCCGCTTTAGCTCTCTTGGTTTCATCTTGGGTGTCCTTTCTGGGCACTGGGTAACTTCTTTTTATTGGTGCCCATCAGTTGTTTCCACCTCTCCTCCCCCAGGCATTCACGGGCGGAAGAGCACCACTCAATGCAGGAGGGCACCTTCTCCCGGTAGACATACTTCTTGCACTTTTGGCATCTCACCCGCATTTCGTCGGAAAACATTTCCACCTCGGCGCCGCAGTTGGGGCATTTATGCACTGATACCCGAAGGTTTCTCATATCCTGCCCTGGACATTTGCTGTACATAACCGGCTATTCCTCTACTTTTCCAAACTGGCTCTTATCTGCCCCGCAGACGGGACAGACCCAGTCATCGGGCAATTCCTCAAAGGGTGTTCCCGGTGTTACCCCGCCCTCGGGGTCGCCCATTTCGGGGTCGTAGACGTAGTCGCAGACGCTGCACTTGTATTTGGCCATTTTAGCGGCCACCTCCTTCCTCTCCTTGTGGTAGGTGGGGGCGCTCTTGGGGGTGGTGCCTCGCTTGACCAGGTGATAGTAGGCGTAGGTCATGGGCTCACCTTCCCTGAGAATCTCGGCCCCCACCAACTCCCCGACGAAAATGGTATGTGTGCCCACATCCATCTCTTGGTTTACTTTAACCTCCAGAAAGGCCAGGGCGTGGTCGGTAACTATTGGCGCCCCGGTCTCGCCCAGTATATAGTTAAGGCCTTTAAGCTTATCTATCTCCCGGCCTGATTTAAAGCCGAAGTGTCCGATAAAAGCCAGCGGCGTGTCTTTAGCCAGGACGGAAGCGGTAAAGACCCTGCTTTCTTTAATAAACTCATAGGTCAGGTTGCTCTTATTTATGGTCACGGCGATAGCCGGCGGCTCGGCGGTCACCTGAGTCACGGTGTTGGCCACCTGCCCGTTGAACCGCTTGCCCTTCTTTGAGCAGACGATATAGAGGCCGTAGCCTATGGTATGCAGCGCACTGGTGTCCATCTCTTGCCTCGCTTACACTCCTTTTTTAGCTTTCCTGACGTAGGCTTTATATTCCCCATTTTCCTCCTCAATCCCCAATAGCTTGTTGCCGGTGGTGCGGCACCAGGCGGGCATGTCCTCCTTTATCCCCTCATCATCGGCCAGGACCTCCAGCACCTGCCCCGGCTTCAGCTCCTTGAGTTTCTTAGCAGTGTTATAAATGGGCATAGGGCAATAGAGTCCGATGCAGTCCAGAGTGGCGTCCGCTTTCATTGCCCTGCCTCCTTAAACAAACAGATTAACCCGGCCCTCTTTAGCCTCGGCCAGATAGGCGGCCACCCCGCCGAAGCTGTCCACCTCGGGGATAAAGGCCTCCTTGGAGAGTCCCATAACTCCCATAGTGTTGGTGCAGGCGATAAATTTAACCCCCGCCTCCTTGGCGGTAGCTATCAACTCATCAACAGAGGGGAACTTGGCGTCCTGCATCAGCCTGCCCATCATCCACTTGCCCAGGCCGAGCATGTGAAATCGGGATAGGGGCAGTCTCTTAGAGCCGCCGCGGTTCATAAAGTTGAGCATCTTCCTCATCATCCCCCGGCTCTTGATTGAGCCCTTATTTTTCTTGATGATATTCAAGCCCCAGAAGGTGAAGAACATGCTCACCTCCATCCCCATAGAGGCGGCGCCGATAGCGATGTTAAAGGCGGCCATGGCTTTATCCATCTCCCCGCTGAATACGACCAGGGTAACCTTCTCCGCCATGGTAACCCCCTATTTCCCTTCCAGCTTACCCCCGCACTGGGGACAAACCTCGGCTTCCCTGGGCACGGCTATCTGGCAGCTGCGGCAGTAGTGCAGGGTCACCCCGCAGGGCTGGCAGTAGGGTAACATGGCCAGCATAATCTCTTCCTCGCAGTAGGGGCAGAAACACTTTTTTTCTACCGATATTGGCTCTTTGCTACCTTTCATTTTTTACCTCTCTTCTTGCCCTTCCCCTCTTTGCCCTGCTTCTTCAGGTAGTTGTCGATAGCCTTATTCAGGGCCTGGGCGCCGAGGTTGGAGCAGTGGTACTTGTTCTTGGGCAGCCCCTCCAGTTCTTTGGCCACCAGCGCCGGGGTTATCTTCTTGGTCTCTTCCAGGGTCTTCCCCTTGGCCATCTCGCTGACCATGCTGGAAACGGCGATGGCGGCGCCGCAGCCGAAGGTCTTGTACTTGACATCGCTGATGTGGTTATCATCGACCTTGATGTAGAAGGTCATCATGTCCCCGCAGACGGGGTTACCCACCTCGCCGACGCCGTCGGCATTATCAATCTCGCCCACATTGCGGGGGCTCATGAAGTGGTCCATAACTTTTTCATTGTAAACCGGCATCTTATTTCTTCCCCCCTTTCTTATCTTTGAGGAATTTGGAATATAACGGTGACATCTGCCGCAGCTTGTCCACGATGGGCGGCATTGCTTCTAATACATAGTCAACATCCCCCACGGTGCTGTCCAGCCCAAAGCTGAAGAGGAGCGACCCCTGAGCTATCTCGTGAGGAATCCCCATGGCGATGAGGACATGAGAGGCTTTGAGCGCCCGGGAGGTGCAGGCCGAGCCGCTGGATACGGCTATTCCCTGGTGATTTAGCAGCATGAGCATGGCCTCCCCCTCGATGAACTCGACGCAGAAGCTGGCGTTACCGGGCAGACGCCGGGTGGGGTGTCCGGTAACGGTCACGTGCTCGATTCCGGCGGGCAGTCCGGCGATTAGCCTGTCACGCAGTGCAGAGAAGCGTTTCGCCCTCGCTCCCATCTCGGCTTTAGCCAGTTCGGCCGCTTTTCCCAACCCTACGATGGCCGGCACATCCTCGGTTCCAGCCCTCCGCCCCCCTTCTTGCACGCCACCGTCGAGGAAGGGCATGATGCGCACCCCTTTCTTTAGCCAGAGGGCGCCGACACCTTTAGGCCCGTAGAACTGGTTCCCGGCCAGGCTCAGGGCGTCGACCCCCAACTCCCTGACATCGATGGGTATTGTGCCGGCGGTGGCCACGGCATCGGTGTGGAAGATAGCCCCGCTTTGCTTCACCACATTGGCTATTTCTTTGATAAGCTCGATGGTGCCCACCTCGTTATTGGCATGCATGATGGAGACAAGGACGGTGTCCTTCCTCAGGCTTCGGGCTACTTTATCGGGGTCGACCAGGCCATATTTATCCACCGGCACCTCGGTCAGCTCAAAGCCCCACTTCTCCAGGGTACGGCTTGAGTGCAGTACCGAAAAGTGCTCGATAGCCGAAACGACGATATGCTTCCCCTTGGACTGCTGGGCCATGGCCAGCCCTTTAATAGCGAAGTTATTTGATTCAGTGCCGCTGGCGGTGAAGATAATCTCCTCCGCCTCCCCCCCGATGAGGTCGGCTACCTTGCCCCGCGCCCCCTCCACCGCTTCCCGGGCTTTATCCCCCCAGTTGTGTAGGGACTGGACATTGCCGTAGGCGTCCCTGAAATAGGGCAGCATGGCCTCCAGCACCTCGGGCAGTACCGGGGTGGTGGCAACGTAGTCTAGGTAGACCTCTCTCATTTGCTGCCTCCAGACTGGCTATTTAACCCCCGTCCAGGGAATGGTGCTCCTTCTCGACGAACCAGACGGCGGGGTCTTTGAGGTATTCGTAGTAGTCGAGCAGAATCAGGTGGTGCTCCTTCTCCTGGGCAGACAGGGCTTGGTAAAATTCTCTCTCGGCGGCATAGGTAGCCGCCTGCTCCCGCTGCTTGTAGAAATCGTAGGTCTCGTTCTCCATATCCATGGCTTTCTTCACGGCGTCGAGCTCGCTGGCCGCCGCCTTGGCTTTGGAGCCTCCTTGCCCAGCAGCCCGGGCGAATATAGTTCTCAGGTTTCGGCCGCCGTCAGGTTGAAAATCGGTTTGGGGCCAGTCCTTTTCCTTACGTATGGCGTTATATATCCGCTCGAATGTCTGCCGGTGGATATCCTCTTCCGCCGCCAGCGTTTTGAGCAGCTTCTTACCCAGCTCGTTACCGCTCTGCTGGCTGGCTTCCAGATAGTATTCTTTGCCGTCGATTTCCATCTGGATGGCAGTCTGGAGTGCTTTCAGGGTCCTGTCCTGTTCGCTTCCGGTTGTCATAGGCTCACCTCTGCCGGTTTAATATCGCCAAAACTCCTCGCCCGCCCCGGCTGCCGCTATCATAATACACAATAAACAGTGACAAAATCATAAAATCAGGGGGAATAAATCTTACAAAGTTATCACATTTCGCCGTTTGGCTAGAGCTCAATCATTATCTGGTCATCCTTGACCTGCGTCCTGTATACGGTAACTGTCTTGGGTGGCTTAAGCGCCTTACCCAGCTTGGACATAAGCCCGCTGCCTTTAAGCCAGCGCACGACTTTGCCATCCTTCAGGTCAAACTGCGAGCCATGGAGGGGGCAGGTAACCACGGTACCTTCCAGCTTACCCTGTGACAGCCTTCCGCCCATGTGGGGGCATCGATTATCAGCCACGTAGTGTTTCTCACCGACCCTGGCCACCAGTACCTCCCCTTTCTCTGTCGGAGCGTGTTTCATGGCTCCGTCGGCCAGCTCGCCGCTCTTGCCCACGGCCACCAGTTTGCTCAACCGGCTCACCTCCTCGGCCTCTTTTTACTGACTTCAACCCTTTTTTTTAGTATAACTCAACGTCGGTATTGATTTCTACAGTAGTACTGGGTAAAAGGTAACTCTGTGAAACTGTTGACATATGGGCACCTGATGGGCTATTCTCGTATAGGTATACCTTTTTCCAGCTTAAATCTGGAGGTATGAGCTGTGGCTGATAAAGAAACTGAAGATGAAAACAGCGCGATGAAGGAAATCGAGCGGCTGGCCAAGGAGCAGGCCAAGAAAGAAGCCGAAGAGACAAAGAAGGCAAAGGAACTCGGGGCTAAGTCAGAGAGGGAGGCAGAGGCGGTGGAGAAGAAGGCAAAAAAGGAAGCCGAAAAGTTAGCTAAGGAGAAGGCAAAGAAAGAGGCTGAGGAAGCCAAGCGGGCGAAGAAAGAAGCCGAGCGCCTGGCTAAAGAGCAGGCGAAACAGGATAAGAAGGCCAAGAAGGAAGTTGACCAAGACATTAGCCCGGTCACTTCTGAGGGGAACTTCCAGCTGGTTTTACCGTCGTCAGTGGGTTTCAAGCAGCTAAAGCAATTTACCGACCACCTGGCTGGAATAAAAGACCTTAAGATAGTCTGGACTGGTGGCTCGACGGATGAAGGCATTTTAATCGCTGTTTCGGTGGCGCAGGCGATGCCTTTAGCCCAAACCCTCAGTGAGATGCCGATGGTGGAAGGGGTTGAGGTCAAGGGGGATAAGATTAACGTCACGCTTAAGGTTTCTGCTTAGAAGGATATAGAACCTGGCGCTATTCGTTTATCCGGCCGGATTCTGGTACCCTGAGCCAGCTTGTTATTTTTACCCACCACCACCTTATCCCCCAAGACGCAGTTATCCGGCACTTCACTTTCTTCATGGATTTCACTGTGTGAGGCGGCGATGCAGTTTCTCAGTATTACTTTTTTACCCACCCTCACATTGTCCCACAGTACCGCCCCCTCGATGGTAGCCCCTTCGTCAACTTCACATTTCGGCCCCAGGATGGCCGGCCCCTTTATCTCCACCCCCGGCCCGATAACGCACTCTTCTCCAATGAGCACCGAAGCTTTGATATTAGCTGAAGGGTTAATCTGGCTCCCATCACCGGTTTGAACGCCCCCGGTAGCCTTAAACAGTGAGGGGGCTTTGCCCAGCAGCAGGTCATGGTTCAGTCGGAGGTATTTTTCCGGCGTGCCGATGTCAATCCAGTAGCTCTCGGAGGGGTAGCCCAGTATCGCCTCGTCTTTCTCTAAGAGCAAGGGGAAAACATAGCGTTCAAACATGGTGGGCTTGGCCGGGGGGATGTAGTCCAGCACCTCGGGCTCGACGATATAGATGCCGGCGTTAATCATATTGGTGGTGACCTCTTCTCGCTTAGGCTTCTCCACGAAGCGTACCACCATGCCTTGAGCGTCAGTTTCGACCACACCGTATATCGTCGGGTCCTCCACCGGCGTCAGGGCGATGCTTACCTTGGCTTTGGCTTGGCGGTGATGGCGCATCATGGCGGTGAGGTCTATATCGGCTAGTATATCGCCGTTGAGGACGAAGAACGGCTCGTCTAATAAATCCTCGGCGTTCTTCACAGCGCCGGCGGTGCCCAGCGGCTCCTCCTCGATGCGGTAAGACAGGCGCACGCCCATTTTGGTACCATCACCGAAGTGGCCCTGGATGTGGTGGGGAAGGTAGCTCATGGCCAGGATAATATCGGTTACACCGTGCCCCTTCAGGTAGCCGAGCAGGTGTTCCAGGAAGGGCTTATTCAGCACGGGCACCATGGCCTTGGTGGTATTGCAGGTCAGGGGGCGTAGCCGGGTGCCTTCTCCCCCCACCAGGATAACTGCTTTCATCGCTTTCATTCTCTCTGCCATGAAAAAATCTTATATTGCAACCCTCTCCCTGTCAAGCCGGGGAAAATTATTGACATTTAAAACCCGATGTATTAATCTTCAAACGGATATTTTAACTGCCTACCGCGCATAAAATCCGCCTGAAGAGATTAAGGGGGTAGTGCTTTGCCTCTGGCACTTCAAGGAAAGGTCGCCGTCATCACCGGCTCCACGGTCGGTATTGGTAAAGCCGGCGCCATCGGCTTTGCCCGGGAAGGAGCTAAGGTCGTAGTCAGCGGCCGCAGCCGCCAGCGGGGCGAAGAGGTGGTGGACGCCATAAAAAAGCAGGGCGGTGAGGCGAGTTTCATTACCGCCGATATGCTGGCGGTGGCTGATATCGAGCGCTTGATTAAGAAAGCGGTGGCTGCCTACGACCGGCTGGACATTTTCTGGCACAATGCCGGCATCGTCGGCCCCGACAATGTTGAAGATATCACCGAAGAGATATATGATAATATGATGGCGGTGCACCTCAAGGCCGCCGTTTTCGGGGCCAAATTCGCCGTTCCCGAAATACGCAGGGCCGGCGGCGGTTCCATCCTCTTCACCGGTTCGATCGCCGGCTTGAAGCAGGCCAGCTATTCCATGACCTATTCCCTGGCCAAGAGCGGACTGGTGATGCTGGCCCGGAAGCTGGCGGTAGATTTAGCCAGGGACAATATTCGGGTTAACTGTATCTGTCCCGGCCGGGTGGAAACCGAGAGGAGGGTAGCCATCGCCGGGCAGAAAGCGCAGGAACTGGGCATCACTAAGGAGGAGTGGGTGAAGAGAGACATCCAGCGCATACCTCTGGGCAGGTACGTCACGGAGCAGGAGGTGATTAGCGCGGCGCTGTTCCTCGTCTCCGACAAAGCTTCGTCAATTACCGGTGTTGCCCTCCCCATCGATGGGGGTTTTCTAGCGGTATAAAGCTTTTTAAATCTTAACCAAATAGTAAGGAGGAGCTAGAATGGGAAGGTTAGACAACAAGGTAGCCATCGTTACTGGTGATGCCAAGGGCCTGGGTAAGGCTTTTTGCTTCGCTCTGGCTAAAGAGGGGGCCAAGGTAATGATGGCGGTGCATCGTATGGATGAGGAATCAACCGAGGCCGTCAAGGAGATAGAGGCCAAGGGCGGCGCCAGCGTGGTGGTCGATGTCACCAAGGAAGAAGATACGGTGCGCA
Organism: Deltaproteobacteria bacterium; assembly: GCA_030606505.1. Lineage (GTDB taxonomy): Bacteria > Chloroflexota > Dehalococcoidia > Dehalococcoidales > BS750m-G39 > JABMRW01. The sequence goes on along the minus strand of JAUWGI010000017.1, from coordinate 16 downwards.
TGGCTGAGGAGACGGT
>JAUWGI010000127.1 GCA_030606505.1 Deltaproteobacteria bacterium | reverse complement strand
GACGGTGATGCAGGCGCCGCAGTGGGTGCAACGCTCCTCGTTGCGGAGCACGTCCTGGCTCAGCGATTGTATCTTCACACCGTTTTTGGTCAGGTAGCGGATGCCCTTGTCGTACTTCTGCTGTTCCCCGCTCAGCTCCAGAACCAGCAGCCCCTCCTCCTCGGGGGTAACCAGGGCTTTCAGGATATTGAAATCAAGGTCGTAGTCCTTAACCAGCCGGGAGATTATGGGACGGTCAAGCAGCCGCTTGGGAAAGTGCAGTACTATTCTCTTGGATACATTCATCTTCTTCTCCTCGTGCTGGCTACTCTAGCGGCCGTTCTTTAAGCGGCTTAAACTTTATCCCCGCCTCCACCCCCGGCAGCGGCGCCACCGGTTCGGTCAGCAGGAACTTCCCGCTTAAGATCCATTCTTTTAAGGTATTGGCAATCTCCACCGCCCTGGGGTAGCTGGAAAGGGAAGCGGTCGGTATTTTTTTGCCCTTGAGCTTTACTTTGCCGCTCTTCAGCTCGGCGTAGCTGACCTCACCCAGGATGTCCGCTTTCAGGTTGGGGTAGTCGCTGGAATAGTCGATAACGGCGCCGAAAATCTCAGCGTCGGTCACCGTAGTGTAGCCCAGGATTTCTTCTGATAGTATGGGTATGGGCACGCCGATGCCCACGGTCAGGGTGCAGCCGTAACCGAGCATGCTGGTACCCACCAGCCACCGGGGGCTCATCTGCCTTAAGTCCCCGATGAGGCATAGCGCCGCCGCCCCCCGCTTGGGGACGCCCTTGTCGGTGCGGGGCACGTCGGGGTTGTGCTGGGTGCCCTGCCAGGCGACGAAACCGGTGCCGCCCCCCAGGAAGACCCTGGTGCCGATGCCGATGGTCTTGTAGTGGGGGTCGTTAAGCAATGGCGATAGCTGCCCGGCACTGGAATAGTTGATGTTGCCCAGCTCTGCCCGTAGCACCCCCATGTAGGTGTAGATGGTCTTCTCCGAGGTATTGGCGGCAATATTGTAGTTCTGGTAGGCGTTCCTGATGTTAAAGAGCACGGCGTCATTGATGTCTTTGATGTTTATCAGGGTCTCCAGCTTCTTGCGGGGGTAGCAGTCGGTGCCGTAGGCGGTTGCCTCCAGTCGGATGTCCTTGCCGGCCACCAGCTCCTCGATAACATGCCCGCCCCCGTAGTTGAATTCGCCGGGGTGGACCTTGTTTCTGGGGTCGTCGTCGGGAAGCGCCGCCGCGCCGATAAACAGGTCAGCCGCTGCCAGCCCGGCATAGGCCGGCACATCGTTGAGCAGGGCTTTTCCCCCACCGAACTTTAGTCGGGGCTTGGTGTGCCCGGTGTTGAAGTAGGCGCCGGATGAACACATCGGGCCGAAGGTGCCGGTGGTGACCACGTCCACTTCTTCGGCCGCCTGCTTTACCCCCTTCTCCCTGGCAATACCGATTATTTCCTCGGCGGTAACCACCACCGCCTTGCCCTGCTTTATCTTTTCGTTTATCTCTTCTATTGTTTTGGCCATAGCTAAACCTCCTAGATATTAATCTTTACTCTTCAAGCTGTCAATCGGTGGCCTGGCGTGCAAAATAAAAAGCCCAAGAAATCTAGCGTTCTTGGGCTTGGTTAGCTTTGTTATCAGTTGGGGAAATCAGGTTGGCATGGTCCCCGAACTGGCGGCACGCCAAGCCCAGGGCATCATCATGCGGAGAGCCCCTGTGTTTAAGCTAAGCTGTCCCTTCCGGTTCGGCACTATTTTTGCCTCCTTTTAGGCCGTTTTCAGGAGTGGGGATATTGTATGGGATTTATAGCTAAATGTCAAATTTATATTCTATCAACCTCACCCCCTGTGTCCCCCTCTCCACTCTTGGAGAGGGGGAATTAGATTTAATAGGGGGACTTCGTCCCCCTTAAACCCCCTAAATTCAAGGTTTTATCCCCTCATGTTGAAGCCTTGAGCGCCATCAGCTATAATCACAGGGATAACGTATCTTAATTTCCGTTAGGAGATAATTTTGCTAAAAGACCATAGCTGCGGTGAGCTGAGGAAGAAGGATGTCGGCACCAAAGTGACGCTGGCGGGTTGGGTTGACCGCCGCCGTGACCACGGCGGGCTGATATTTATTGACCTGCGGGACAGGGAGGGCGTAACTCAGGTTGTCTTTGACCCGGAGACCTCAGCCGATTGCCACAAGATAGCCAGCAAGATGCGCAGCGAATATGTAGTCCAGGTCACCGGCGAGGTTTCCCCCCGCCCCAAGGGAACCGAAAACCCTAGGCTGCCCACCGGCGATGTTGAGGTTATCGCCCGCCGCGCCGCCATACTCAATGCCTCCAAGACCCCGCCCTTCTATATCAACGAAGAGGTCGAGGTTGAGGAAAGCTTAAGGCTCAAGTACCGCTATTTAGACCTGCGCCGGCCCCGGATGAAGAAGAACCTGGAGCTTCGCCACCGGGTGATTAAGTTCATCCGCGATTTTATGGACGCCAAGGGCTTTGTTGATATCGAAACGCCCATTTTGACCAAGAGCACCCCGGAGGGGGCCCGCGACTACCTGGTGCCGAGCCGGGTTCAGCCGGGGAAGTTCTACGCCCTCCCCCAGTCACCCCAGCAGATGAAACAACTGCTCATGGTGGCTGGCGTGGAGAAGTATTATCAGAT
>JAUWGI010000015.1 GCA_030606505.1 Deltaproteobacteria bacterium | reverse complement strand
TTTTCTCGGTCAGATTGAGATGGTATTTCAGAATATGAAGGACGTGCTGGAGGTGGCAGGCGCTACCATGCAGGATGTGGTTAAATTAAACTTCTTCTGCCGACATCTTTGGGACTTGCGGCTGATGGGGCCCGCTTTTGAGAAATACTTCGGAGACCACGTTCCAACGATGACTGCTGTTGAGATTGTCCAGCTGTGGCATCCTCACCTCTTAGTCGAGTGTGAAGCCGTAGCTGTTGTCGGTGAGGACCAGGTAATAATCGATGGCAAGGAAATCAAGGGCAAAAAGTACGGTAAGCCGTATAAAGTGCCTGGTGAGAAATTTAGCTTTGATTCCGACTAAGCACAGGTTGGCTGGGAGAGAATAACCTTTTAACCAGAGAAGTTTAGAGGCATGGTATTAACCGCAGGGGAGGGGCTAGTTGGTCTGGGGTGGGTTTTTCCCTTTGTCTGATGCTTCCTCTTGGCTGGCTCTGGCTTGTTCCACCCGGGCACTTTTCCCCCAGGCGATATCCACCAGCTTCATAGCCATAGTCTTGGCGGCTCTTTCGCCTACCTCGCTCAAGGGGAAGGTGTGAATAAGGTATTCGGCGCCTTTGTCGGAGCGGAATATGACTGCCCAATCTTGTGGCCGTTTTATCGCCGTCCACCGCCCCGGTGCCGAATCCCCGGGCGGCGTCACCCCGGCTTCCCATTTGTAGCTAGGCTCGGGCTTGCCGTGTCCTAACTCCTGCGCAGTATTGACCTGTTCCATTTCATTCCTTAGTAATGCCCCTATTGTACTATATTGACTGCAATAGTATATTACACTTTCTGGTAATTTCTGTCACGATTATGTCTATTTTCTTTGCCTATTTTCGTGACGGCGTGCTATTATTAACGGGAATAGCCAGGGGGGAAGCGGTGTATTACTTCGCCTACGCCTCTAATCTGAACAAAAAGCGGATGAAGGAACACTGCCCGCAGGCCAGGCCGGCGTCTATCGTTAGCCTGCATCACTACAAGCTGGCCTTTAGCGGCTGGTCGCGGAAGTGGCGGGGTGGGGTGGCCACCATCCGGCCTTTCCGGGGGGAAAAAGTCCTGGGGGCTATTTATGAGCTTTCCGAAGCGGATATGAGGCGGCTGGACAAATACGAGGATTGCCCCGCCACCTGCAGTCGCATTAACGTGGGGGTGAACGACGATTTCGGCGAGCTGATAGAAGCGGTGACCTACGTTGGGGTGGGGCGGGCGGAAGAAACCAAGCCTTCCCAGGAGTACCTGGCGGTTATTCAGCAGGGCTACCGTGACTGGGGAATTATCTAAAATTATCTAAGATGAAAAGAATAATATATATAGTTCTGGCGCTGGTGATATTAAGCAGCCTGCTGGTTAGCGGCTGCCGCTGTGACGGGGTGATACCCCCGCTACCCGATGGTGACGGGGTGGTGATACCCCCCGCCGGCGAAGGGGGAAGTTTAAGCCTCTACGGCATCGACCCCTATACCCTCGACCCGGCCGTCTCCGGCGAGATGACCTCCCACGTGTACCTGATGCAGCTCTTCAGCGGGCTGGTGCGCTTCGGTGACAAACTGGAGCCGGCGCCGGATATCGCCGAGAGCTGGGAGGTAAGCAATGACGGCCGGACCTATACCTTTTACCTGCGCCAGGATGTCAAGTTTCACGACGGTAAGCAGCTCACCGCCGGTGATTTCAAGTATTCCTGGGAGCGGGCCTGCGCCCCCCAGACCGGCTCGCTGACGGCGGCCACCTACCTGGGTGATATCGTCGGGGTGGCCGAGGTTTTATCCGGGCAGACCACCGACATCAGCGGCGTAAAAGTGGTTAATGATTACACCCTTGAGGTAACCATATACGCCCCCAAGTCCTATTTCCTGTCCAAGCTGACCTACCCCACCGCCTTCGTCGTTGATATGGCTGAGGCGGTGGCGGGCGGGGGGTGGTGGCGCTCCCCAAACGGCACCGGGCCTTTTAAGTTAAAGCAGTGGCGGCAGACCGAGCTGCTTATTCTGGAGAGGAACGAGCTTTACTACGGGGGGGTGGCTAAAGTAGACCTGGTCGTCTTTCTGCTCTGGAGCGGCATACCGATGAACATGTACGAGACGGGCGAGATTGATGTTGCCGGCGTCGGCAGTAATTATATTGAAAAGGTCACCGATGAGACCGGGCCCTTTTACCTCGATTTGAGCATAGTCCCCGAGCTGAGCTTCTTTTACATCGGTTTTAATACCGCTGAGCCGCCCTTCGACGATGTCAACATCCGCCGCGCCTTCTCCCAGGCGATTGATAAGGAGAAGCTGATTTCGCTGGTCTTTAAGGGCACCATGCAGCCGGCTTACGGCATCCTGCCGCCCGGTATGCCCGGCTATAATGAGGCGCTGGCCGGGCTGGAATACGATGTGGAAGGGGCCAGGGAGCTAATCGCCGAGTCCAGCTACGGCGATATATCGCAGCTGCCGCCCATCACCATCACCACCCTGGGCTGGGGAGGGGGCATCTCCCGTGAGCTGGAGGCGGTGGTTCACCAGTGGCGGCAGAACCTGGGGGTGGAGGTAACGGTGAGGCAGCTGGAGCCGGAGCGGTTCCTCTATCACTTAGCTGAAGAGACGGACGAGATGTTCTATTCCGGCTGGATTGCCGACTACCCGCACCCTCAGGACTTTCTGGATATCCTGTTCCACAGCGGCTCCGATAATAACCACGGCCAGTACAGCAACCCCGGGGCGGATGCCCTGCTGGAGGCGGCGGGGGTAGAGCAGGACAGCAGTTCAAGCCTGGAATTATATCGGCAGGCCGAGCAGCTGATGGTTGATGATGCCGCCTGTATCCCCCTTTCTTTCGGGCGGAACTATGTTCTTATCAAGCCTTACGTCAAGGGCTATGAACTTAATCCCCTGGGTTTTGCCATGCTCAACGAGGTATGGCTTGAGTCTGATTAGATATAAGGGAAAGTTGTTTATGAATTCGGCGGAGGGGGTGGGATTCGAACCCACGGCTCCAGTTTCCCGGAGCAACGGTTTTCAAGACCGTCACCATCAACCGCTCGGACACCCCTCCGCGATTAAGTGTAGTATAGATATTTAGACTGACAGCGTCAAATAAAGGAGGAGAAATGTCTTTAGAGGGTAAGGTTGCTTTTGTCAGCGGCTCTTCCCGGCCGCATGGAATCGGGCGGGCTATCGCCTTGGCCCTGGCCAGAGACGGCGCCGACGTGGCCGTCAGCGGCTGGGGGCACATCGAGGGGGCGGAGGCAGTGGCCGAGGAGATAAAGAAACTGGGGCGAAAATCAATCGCCGTCAAGATAGACGTCCGCGACGCCAAGGATGTGCAGAAGGGGCTGGACAGGGTCAAAGCCGAGTTGGGGCCAGTCAACATACTGGTCAACAACGCCGCCCAGATGGGCCACTTCGTGCCCATATATAAGGCCACCATCGAGGAGTTCGATAACGAGGTCAAAATCTGCTTAAACTCCGCCTTTTACTGCATCAAGGCGGTCTGGGCGGACATGTGCCAGAATAACTGGGGGCGCGTTATCAATATCACCTCGGTGGCCGGGGTGATGGGGGGCTACGGGCAGTCCAGCTACGGCGCCTCCAAGGCGGGGCTGATTAACCTGGCCAAAACTGTCGGCATCGAGGGGGCCAGATTTAACATCACCGGCAACGCGGTGATAGTAGGGGTGGCCCAGACGGACGCTCCGCTGGTTGACGAGGCAAAAGAGAGGTTGGGCAAGCGGATACTCTCCAAGCGGCTTTCCGAGCCCGAGGAGATTGCCGACGCCGTGGCCTACCTGGCATCGGACAAAGCCAAGTCTATGACCGGGGCGACCATGAATATGATGGGCGGGCTTGACCTGTTTGTGGTGTAGGGGGCTAGTCCTTTTTCTTCTTAACTCCCCAGTATCTGCCCAGGATACCGCTGCCTATCCAGCAGGCGATAGCTACTATAAGGCCTATCGTTAAGTCCAGCTCGGTGAAAATTCCTACCAGGAGAATAATGACACCCAGCGCGCCCAGAATACTGACATAGGCTCTTTTGGCGTTTTTTGACATGGGTTACCTCCTCTCCTTTTTGATATGGCTTAAGTGATAAACCTCTCCCCCACGAACGGCTGCAGCACCTCGGGGACCAGGATTGTTCCATCCGACTGCTGGTAGTTCTCCATAATGGCGATGAGGACGCGGGGCAGGGCCAGCCCCGAGCCGTTAAGGGTGTGGACGAACCGTGGTTTTTCTTCCGGGGAGGGGCGGTAACGAATATTAGCCCGGCGGGCCTGAAAGTCCCCGCAGTTAGAGCAGGAGCTTACCTCCAGCCACTCCTCACAGCCGGGGGCCCACATCTCGATATCGTAGGACTGCCGGGAGGCAAAACCCAGCTCGGCGGTGCAGAGCTGCTTCACCCGGTAGGGAAGCTCCAGCTTCTGGCAGACCTGCTCGGCATCGGCCAAAAGCTTTTCCAGTTCCTCGTCGGAGGCGTCCGGTTCGGTGAACTTATAAAGCTCCACCTTATCGAACTGGTGACCGCGTTTAATGCCACGCGTATCCTTGCCCGCCGACAACTTCTCCCTGCGGAAACAGGCGGTGTAGGCGACATAGTAAACGGGCAGGATTCCCGGCGCGATAATCTCGTCGCGGTGGAGGTTGGTGATGGGCACCTCGGCGGTGGGCACGAACCAGAGGTCGTCATCCTCATCGTGATAGAGGTTATCGGCGAACTTGGGCAGGTTGCCCGAGCCGACCATGCACTCCCGCTTGACCATAAAGGGCGGGTATACCTCCTGGTAGCCGTGCTCTGAGGTATGCAGGTCGAGCATGAAGGATATGATGGCCCTCTGCAGCCTGGCGCCCAGCCCTTTGAGTATGTAGAAACGGGTGCCGGAGAGCTTCACCCCTCGCTCGAAGTCGATAATATCCAGCGATTCCCCCAGCTTCCAGTGAGGGGCGGGGGTGAAATCAAAGCCCTTTGGCTCCCCCCAGGAACGCACCACGATGCTATCGTCTTCATCGATGCCCACGGGCGTGGAGGGGTGGGGGATATTGGGCACCTGGAGCAATAGCTCTTCCAGCTGACTAGCCAGGACTCTCACCTCGTCCTCCAGCCCCCTTATCATGGCGCGCAGGTCACGGCCTTCCTCGATGGTTGCCTTGTCCGACAGCCTTTTCTGGGCGGTCTGCTTTTTCTGGTGCCTAAGGCTCTCCAGCTCTAACAGCTTCTGGCGGCGCTCGGCGTCCAGCTCTATGATTTCGTCCAGAGGGGTGGTGTCCTGGCGGTCTTCTATCGCCTTCCGCACCTGTTCGGTATTTTCCCGGATAAATTTCAGGTCAAGCATAATGATTTACCAACCCTCCCCCTTTATCCCCCTCCCTTACTAGGGAGGGGGAAGGTTTTTTATAAGAGGGACTTCGTCCCTCTAAAACTCTCTATTTAGTATTCCCTTCCTTATCTTATAAGGACGGTGGGTGAAGCTTCCCTTATCTCCCCTTCCCCTTAAAGAGTGGGGGGCGTAACCCCTTCATTATAAGGGCGGCGGGCGAAGCCTCCCTCTCTTCCTTGCCCTTGGGGGGCGTAAACCCTTCCACTTAAGGGTGGTCGGGTGGGATTAGATATAAAACGGGGTGGGGTCACCTCCCTTTACTTCTCCTTCTCCCTCAGCTGGGGGAAAAGAATAACCTCGCGGATGGCTGGTTGGTTGGTAAAGAGCATTATCAGGCGGTCGATGCCGACGCCCAGGCCCCCGGTGGGGGGCATGCCGTACTCCAGCGCCAGCAGGTAGTCTTCGTCAATGCTCCAGCGCTCCTCGTCGTCTGCCTGCCTGTCCTTCAGCTGCTCCTCAAAGCGCTCCCTCTGCTCCAGGGGGTCATTGAGCTCGGTGTAGGCGTTGGCAATCTCCAGGCCCCCGGCAATAGCCTGGAAGCGTTCGACCACCCGCTCTTCGCCGGGCTTGGTTTTGGCCAGCGGTGACATGGAGAGGGGGTAGTCAAAGATTATAGTCGGCTGGATGAGCCTGGGCCTGACGAAGCTCTTGATAAGCTCGTCGACCAGCTTGGCCCAGTTCTTCTGCGGGTCAACCTCGATTTTAAGCGAGCGCATCTTCTCCCGCAGGCCGTCGGCGGTGGGGTATTTAACGAAATCAATGCCGCTGTATTTCTTGACGGCGTTGCGCAGGGTTATCCGTTTCCAGGGTGGCTTGAAGTCTATGGTGTCTTCGCCGAACTTGACCTTGGTCGTGCCCAACACCTCTCTGCTGACTGATGACACCATCTCCTCCAGCATGACCATGACATCGTTATAGTCGGCGTAGGCCTGGTAGCTTTCCAGCATGGTGAACTCGGGGTGGTGCTGGGTGGAAACGCCCTCGTTGCGGAAGATGCGGCCGAGCTCGTAGACCTTATCGAAGCCGCCGACCACCAGCCGCTTGAGGTGAAGCTCCAGGGCGATGCGCAGGTAGAAGTCCTGGTCGAGGGCCTGGTGGTGGGTGGTGAAGGGGTTAGCTAAAGCCCCGCCGGCGGCCGACTGCAGCACCGGCGTTTCCACCTCCATGAAGCCCTGCTTATTGAGGAACCCGCGGATGGCGGCGATAGCCTGGCTGCGCACCTGAAAGGCCTCCCGGGCCGGGGCGTTGGCGATGAGGTCCAGATAGCGCTGGCGGTAGCGTGTTTCCACGTCGGCCAGACCGTGCCACTTCTCCGGCAGGGGCTGGAGGGACTTGGCCAGCATGGTGAAATTTTCCACATCGAGGGTTGGCTCCCCCGTCTTGGTGCGGAAGAGCCTGCCGCTGGTCCCGATGATATCGCCGATATCTAAATCCTGAAATAGCTCAAGGGTTTTCTCATCCAGGCGGTCTTTATAGAAACACAGCTGGATCTTGCCCGAGCCGTCACGCAGGTCGGCGAACGAGGTCTTGCCCATCCGCCTCATGGCGGTAAGACGTCCGGCTAAAGTGACCGCCTTCGTCCTGGCGGTGCTCTTTTTCTCCTGCCTTTCCAGCAGCTCCAGAGCCTGCCGGGTGGTATGGCTGCGGCTATAGCCGGAGGGATAGGGGTCTATGCCCTGACGGCGAATGCGTTCAAGTTTTTGTAGGCGTTGTTGGGCTATACGGTCCAATCTGGTTGTCATCAATCTGCCCCCTCAAAGAATCCAGCCAGGCGGTTGATTTTACCTCTCTCTCCAGGAGGTACCTCAGGTAATTCCTCATTACCATCTCCAGCTGGCGAGATAGCTCCCGGTCAATTTCCAGCTCGCTTACGGCGCTGTAGTCGCTATTCTGCAGTAATAGTAGCACTTTTCGGGCTTTTTCGGAAAGGGGGTAGGCCAACTGGCTCTGGCGGCAACCGGGGCAGAGCATGCCCCCGGCGCCGGGGGAGAATAGATTGGCGGCGTCCTTTAACGCCGATTTGCAGGTGACACAATGCTCGAGCTGGGGGCGGTAGCCGGCCATATCTAAAAGGTGCAGCTCGAAGTAGCGCAGGATTAGCTCGTTATCACCGCCATTGCTTAAGCTTTGCAGGGTTTCCACTAAGAGCTGGAACAGGGGGTAGTCCTCCACGTTATCGGCGGTGAACTGGTTGACCAGCTCGGTGGCGTAGAGGGCGTATGAGGTGAGGTCAAGGTCTGTCTTGAGGGGCATAAAGCTGTTGATGGTCTGGGCGCCGGTTATGGTGTCAATATTGCGCCCTCTGGCCAGCGATACCTGGCTGTGGGTGAGCAGCTCCAGGTGCCCGGCCATCTTGCTTTTTGGCTTGCGGAGGCTCCTGGCGAAGCCCTGGATTTTGCCCAGGTGGGGGGTATAGAAGGTGAGGATGCTGTCCGCCTCCCCCAGCCTGGTCTTTTTGATTATTACGGCTTCTGTTTTATAGGTTCTAGGTTTGGACATTTAATTGTTTTATTTATTGAAGTTTACTTTATCTGGTTCTCTATACTCTCTTTTTAACAGGATATCCCTTTCTTTTAAGAGACAGGCTCTATTGTGTGCTATAGCTTTATCAAATTCCTTACTGTGCCATGCTTCCATACATAAACGTCCCACGTCATAAAATGGGTCATCATAATTCGGTATATCCAGACTCATTTTCGCTGCCGCTTTACTTTCGAATTTAAATTCTTGTAGTTCCCCGTCGAAGTTAATTGTTATTCCTATATGATGAAACCAGACACTACTCTCAAAATTAGTATTGAATGCATAAAAGGGTCTTTCAAGGCGGTTTAAAATCTGCTCCGTTTGTGATTTTAATTCCTCGATAGCTTCTCTATCTTGGGCACAGAATATTTGAAGTTCCTTATCATTGATTAGGCCGAAGATTACTTGCTGTAAATTCTCGCATTGTCTTGAATCATTAAAGGCGGTATATGACCTATTTCTAGTAAATTCTCCAATAGTTTCAATATCGATGATTGTGCCTTTGAAAGAACCGGAGGGAGTAATTTCTTTATGCTCTATTATCACCTTAGTTGTTCCAAAAGTGTTTGAACCTAACTTTCCGTAACCTCTTCCTTAAAGAGTGAGGGGAAATTCCCCTTCCATATAAGGGTGGCGGGTGGGTAAAGATATAAAAATTTTGGGGGCTTCACCCCTCCCCATTTTTAGCCTATGTCTTTCGTCCCACCCTGACCCACCCTCAGAGGCGGTGCCTCTAACACTCTCCAGACCCCCCATCCTTATAAGGGCGGGCGAAATCCCTTTTACTTCCCCTTTCCCTTAAAAGGTGGTGGGGAGTGCCCCTTCCACTTAAGGGCGGAGGGTGGGAATAGATAATAAAAGGGGGTGGGGTCATCCCTCCTCGTCAAACCAGCCTTCCTTGGTCAGAATCTCCCCAACCATCATTGTGCTGGGGGGATCTCCCCTGGCGACTTGTACTGCCGCCCTGCCGCCGACGGCGCTGGCAATCCTGGCTACCGCCTGGTGGGTAAAGCCGGCGCAGAGGTAGATAGACTGAACTCCTTGGTTTTGCACTAGGTCCTTGGCCACCTCGACGGCCTGGTCAAAGTCCATCAACTTAATGAGCACCGTAGTAAATTCCAGCTTGGAGGTCTTGATTGTTGCCCGGTACTTGGCGGGGTCGCCGTCAGCCGCCATAACGATAAATGATGATTTGAACATGGTATTTACTCCTTTCCTTTAAAACTCCTGCCTCCCCTCTATAGCCCGGGTGAGGGTAACGTCGTCGGCGTATTCCAGCTCGGTGCCGAAGGGCAGTCCCCGGGCCAGGCGGGTAACTTTTATGCCCAGTGGGGAAATCAGCTTATTGAGATACATGGCGGTGGTCTCCCCCTCCAGGTTGGGGTTGGTGGCCAGGATGACCTCGGTTACCGAGCCGTCCCCCAGGCGGCCCATCAGCTCTTTAACCCTTATATCGTCGGCGCCCACTCCCTCGGTGGGGGAGATGGCGCCGTGGAGGACGTGGTACAGCCCGTGGTAGGTCTTGGTGTGCTCCAGGGCCAGGATATCCTGTGGCTGTTCCACGATGCAAATCTTGCCCCGCTCTCGCTGGGGGTTGCGGCAGATGGGGCAGGGGTCGGTATCGGTGATATTGAAACAGACCGAGCACAGCTTGGTCTGCTGCTTTACCGAGATTATGGCCTCGGCCAGCAGTTTGCTCTGCTCTTCCGGCGCCCGCAGCAGGTTGTAGGCCAGCCGCTGGGCGCTCTTGGGCCCGATGCCGGGCAGTTTATTCAGCTCCTGTATTAGCTGGGCTATCGCTCCCGCGGTGGGTGTAAGATTAGAGTCCAACCTTACCTCCTAAATATTCTTTAGCTCGCTTTTCTTAATTCCCCCGGTAAAGGTGGGGGTGAAGCCTTCCTTAAAGAGTGAGGGGAAATTCCCCTTCCTTATAAGGGTGGCGGGTGGGAATAGGTATAAAAATTTTGGGGGCTTCACCCCTCCCCATTTTTAACAGTTCTTTTTCTTCCCACCCAGCCCACCCACAAAGGCTGCGCCTCTAAAACTTTCCTGGCCCCCCTTAAGGGATGTGGGTAAAGTATTCTTCAATTCCTTTCCCTTGAGGGGGGAGTAACCCCCTCCTTAAGGGATATGGGTTAATATATCCCTAAATCCCTTTCCCTTAGGGGGGTGGGGAGTGACCCTTCCACTT
>JAUWGI010000120.1 GCA_030606505.1 Deltaproteobacteria bacterium | reverse complement strand
TGATGAAGCCAAGATATTAAACAATACCCAGCGGATGAACCCGCCCAAACTGGTGCTGGCTATCAAGACGGGGCAGCTGGACGCCGCCTTTCTCCCCGAGCAGTGGGCGACCATGGCCGAAGAGCTGGGCTTTAACATGCTACTGATGAGTCAAGATGTCTGGCCCGATATGCAGGGCAGCGTGCTGGTGGTCAAGCAGGAGCTGATAGATAATAACCCGGAGGCGGTAAGGGAACTGGTAACGGTGTCGCAGCGGGCGACCGACTGGATAAATGAGCACCCGGATGACGCCGCCGGGGTCGTGGCCCGACAGCTGCAAACCGCCGGCGGTGAGGTTTTCCCGAACGAGGCAGGAGAAGTCGCCAGCGGGCTGGAAATCACCCCCGAAGTGATGCTGCGGTCTATGGAAAGGCTGGAATATACTACTGAAATAAACCTTGAGATAGTCCAGGATACCATAGACTACATCGCCAGTCTCGGCTATATCAAGAGCCGCTTTAACGCCGCCGATATTCTGGACTTGACCTTCCTGGAGGGTCAATAGTGCTTAACAAAATCAAACCGGGGTGGGGGCTGCTGCCGGTAGCCATCTTTCTGGCTGTCTGGGAGCTGGTGGCCAGATTGAATTTAGTCCCGGGCGAGCTCTCTTTCCCCCCCTTCTCGGTGGTGATGCTGGAATTCTACCACCTCACCGCCAGCGGGGTGCTGGGGGATAATTTTCTGGCCAGCCTGAGCAGGGTGCTAATCGGCTTCTGCGCCGGCTCTATCGCCGGTATCGCCGTGGGCATGATTATGGGCTGGGTGGAGAATATCAACAAGGCGCTGCACCCCATCATCAGCCTGTTTTACCCCATCCCCGCCCTGGGCTGGCTGCCCCTGCTCATGCTCTGGATTGGCATTAACGAGATGCTGCCCATCGCTATAATCTTTATCTGTTCATTTTTCCCCGTCCTCTATAACACCGTCACCGGCATCAGAAATGTAGATAAGCAGTATATACAGGTAGCCAGGACACTGGGGGCCTCCGATGCCAAGATTTTGGCCACCGTGGTCATGCCCCTGGCCCTGCCCAATATCTTCACCGGCCTGAGGCTGGAAGCGGGCATGGCCTGGCGGGTAATCATCGCCGCCGAGATGGTGGCAATACCCACCGGCATCGGCGCCCTGATGATGAGGGCGGAAAGCCTCATCCGCATCGACATTATCATTGTCTGCCTGATAGTATTAGCCGTGATGTGCCTCGCCTTCGAAAGGTTCTTCCAGTATCTGGAAGCCAGAATGACCACCAGATGGAGATGATATGCCTTCTATCGAATTAAGAAATATCTGCCAGTACATCTGCCGCGATGTCAACCTGAAGATAAGGGACAAAGAGCTGCTGGTGCTGCTGGGACCCAACGGCGCCGGCAAGACCACCGTGGCCAACATTATCGCCGGGCTGACCGATTACCAGGGCTCGGTGCTCTTTAACGGGGTGGCGGTGGATAAGCTACCGGCCAACAAGCGAGAGGTGGGCTACCTCTTTCAGGACTTAGTCTTGTTCCCCCACCTTGATGTCGCCGCCAATATCGCCTACGGCCTGACCACCCAGAAACAATCGCCAAGCCAGGCGGAAACCAGGGTAAAACAGCTGCTCCAGATGATGAAGATAGAACACCTGGCCTCGCGCTACCCCAAAAACCTTAGCGGCGGGGAAAAACAGCGGGTGGCTCTGGCCAGAGCGCTGGCGCCGTCACCCAGGGTGCTGCTGCTGGACGAGCCGCTGTCCAGCCTGGACGTGGTCACCGCCAAGTACCTCAGAACCGAGCTCAAGCAGCTCCAGCAGCGTCTGGGCATCACCACCGCCTACGTAACCCACGATTTACAGGAGGCCGAGGAGATGGCCGACAGGATAGCCGTTCTCCAGAACGGCTGCCTGGAGCAGGTGGATAAGCCGGAAAAGGTGTTCTTCTACCCCAAAAACGAAAGGGTCTCCGATTTCATCGGGGCGCCAAATATTCTGGACTGCGACTACTGCCGCAGCTTAGGGAAAGGGGTCATGGAGGTCGGCTGCGGCGGCCTGCCCATCATTGTCCCCCACGACGGGGAGTCGGTTCACCGCATTGCCCTCCTCCCCGGCGATATACACATCTCGGAAACCCACCCCCCGGGGCCGGAGGTAAACCGCTTTAAGGCGCTTATCACCAGCATCAAACCCACCGACGAGACGGTCAGAATCGGGCTCAAGGCGGGAAAGCTCGACCTGCTGGCTGGCATGCCCCACCACATCTTTGAGGACATGAACCTGGCGGTGGGCAAAGAGGTCTTCCTGATACTCAAGCTGAGAAGGATAAGGGTCTACGAAGACAAAGACAGCCACCGGTCAGCTTCGAGCTGACGACCGGCGGTTTACGAATTCTAAGCCTTTTGTTAGTTTCATTTGACTATTGTTGATTTGACTGCATCCCATTATGCTGATAACATTAAGCTCGCAAAAGTCGAAGAAGTCTACTGATTGCCGCTATTTTAAGCACATACTCAAACACCTCACCGAAAATTCGCTGGAGAAAGAGGTCACGGCTAAGGCAAAGGTCAGAAGGAGAAATGTGACATGCAAGATGCTAACAAATGAGAGCACTTAAAATTAATAATCAGTTACAGGATAAAAACGGGTTTAAATATAACGAAAATAATTTTTAGAGAGAGGAAGGGGACATGCCAGGCGCTAAAAAAGTTGGAGGTTACAAAAATCGCATTCTGAGGGTCAACCTGACCGACCGTAAGTTCTCCGAACACACACTAAGCAATGAGTTTATCCACGACTATATTGGCGGGCGTGGCTTCGGAGCCAA
>JAUWGI010000008.1 GCA_030606505.1 Deltaproteobacteria bacterium | reverse complement strand
GACAGCAGCACTATAACTCTCTCCAACGGCATGCTCTCCAATAATCTCGCTGTGGAGATAACCGCCACCTGGGTGGGGGATACGGTAAATGTCACCTCGGTAATTCCGGGAGATGCCAATGGCGATGGTGCCGTTAACGCCCTGGATATCACCAAGGTGGAGAGGATAATAGCTGGTCTGGATGCTGAGACCCCTGGCGCTGACGCCAATGGTGATGGCAATGTCAACGCCTTGGATATTACCAAGGTAGAGAGGATAATAGCTGGTCTGGATTAATGAAAAGAATAATAAGAGCCTTTAGCCTAATAGCCGTTGTGGTGGCACTGCTTCTAGTTGGTGGGGCAGTGCCACCGGTGGCGGCAACATCAGGGGTTACCGTTAACATTAATGCCCCTGCCGGGGTGGTCCCCGATAGCGACTTTACCGCCTGTATCAGTATCAGTGAGGTGATTGACTTTGATGCCTGTAACTATGATGTTACCTTTGATCCCTTGGTGTTGCGGCTGGATACTGTCACCTCGGGGCTGATAGGTTCAACTGAGATACCGGTTGACCTCTATAATGAGGTTGCTGCCGGGACATACCGGATTATTCAGAATGTTCCTGGCTTAACCGGGGCAAGTGGCTCGGGATATCTGGCTGAGCTGCATTTTCACGTCATCGGCTCTGAGGGTGACAGTAGCCTGGTAGACCCGTCCAACGGAGTGATAAGCAATGTCGCTGCTGGCGAGATAGAGGCAACGTGGATGGAGGGCTCGGTGAGTATAGCCACTGAAGTCTTGCAAGCCAGCACCCCACCCCCGGCAGCCAACTCATCACCCGAGGCTACCACCCCGCCCCCTGAGTCAACCGAGCCAGCACCGTTATTGCCGCCACCTCCTCCAGATGAGCCGGCCAGCTGGCCTGTCCTGTGGGTGGTAATTGGCGGCGTGGTTTTGCTGGGGATAATCATCCTCTTTGTTGTAGCCAGAATGAGAGCATACTGACCGGCCCTCATTTGATGCTGAGACTTAAGTCCTGCCGGCTGGTCATAATAGCCACGGTGTCCAGAAAATCCTTTAGCGAGGCGCTTTGCTCTCTCAGCTGTTTTAGCTCGGCTCCGATGGGACTTATGGAGGTTGGGCTATCGGCGTAAGTCCCGTGAAAGGCAAAATAGGCTTGGTTTAGCTTTCGGATGTAGTAGCCCATGGAGGCTAAATATTGCCGTTTCTGTTCCATGAATTCTTCGGCCTGGGTGATTTCCCCTTGGGCTAGATACGTGTCAACCGCCTGCCTTATTTCCCTCATCTCCCGGTTGAAGTCAAACTCCGGCTCCTCTGCCGGTGGCTGGGGACTATTTTCATAGCCCTGGTAGTATTTTTGACAGGCGATGGTACCAATCTCCTTACTGACTAAGCCGACTACGGTTTCGTTCATGGTGGCAATCTCATAGTTGCGGGATATGCCGGTTACATCCAGCAGGTATAGAAATCCCAGTGGCTTAAAGGTTAGGTAGTTGTGCAGCCATTCCTCGGTAGCGGCGTTGATGGTAAACTGCAGGCTAGCGTCGTCGGTGACGAAGGGGGGATATGTCCCCAACCCCCCAAGCCCCACCACCAGTGCGGAGACACTCAGTTTATCAACCTGCTCTTCAATGCCCTCCATTGCCTCTAGGCTGAGGTCTTGTTGCAGGTGAATCTCTCTCATGCTCTCTATCCTGTCTCTAGGGGAGACCACCAGCAGGTGTGGCGGTGGCTCCAGCCTAAAAATCAGTGGCGGGAAGCCGATCCTTAATTTTATACAATTATCCAGGGGATGATAGATATCCTGCTCCGCCAGTACCGCTCTTATCTGCCTGGCTATTATTCTCTCCACTTCATCAGTTAGAGCCGCTTTTTGCTGTTGCGATCTAGCTAGATCAGCTTCCAGCGAGGCGGAGTCGCCTGATTTATAACCGGCGTTAATGGCGGCTATCTCTGATTCCAGGCTTTTTATCGGCTCAACCAGGCTGAAATACTCAATGACCATATCAACTTCATCTTCAACCCTTTCCCCCTTACTGAAAGTCAAGCTATTTAGTTCATCCGGTATTGCTTTGAGTTCCCACTGGGCAATACTGAATTGATATGGCTTGACTATCGATTTCAGGGAGCTATCAAAATCGGGGGCGGGAGCGCAGCTCCCGCCGAGTAAACAGAGTGATAGTAGAGTGAGTACAACCAGTTTCAGTCTCAACTCAAGCTTGCCTTTACCTGGTCAATGATTTGAGACAGCGCCGGGCCGGTCTTGTCGTGGATGACAATGTCAGCATAGGGGTCGTGGGGGGTGGGTGTTAGGTTAATGATAATCAATCTGGCGCCGCTATCCTTGGCGATTAATGGCATCTGAGCGGCGGGATAGACTACCAGTGAAGAGCCGGCGACCAGGAACAGGTCACAGGCGGCTGCTCTGGTTTCGGCTTCACGGGTTTCCCGTTCTGGCATTGCCTGGCCGAAGGAAATGGTAGCTGGCTTCATGATTCCGCCGCAGCTATCACACCGCGGCACCTTTATTCCGCCCCTGAGCCTGTCCTGGATTTGCTCCCTGGGATATCTTTGCCCGCACTCCAGGCAGCTGACCCACCGGGCTGTTCCGTGCAGTTCAATCACCTTTTCCTCCGGGATTCCAGACCTCTGGTGTAAGCCATCGATATTCTGTGTAATGACGCAGTCCAGCTTACCGATGTTGTCTAGTTCGGCGATGGCATGGTGGCCGGGATTAGGTTGAGCTGCCGCCATCTCGCCCCAGGATGATGTGGAAAATTCCCAGTACTTTTCCCGGCTTTCTTCGCTGGACTGGAATTTCTGAAAGGTAAGTTCGCTGGAGTCAAATCGGCTCCAGACTCCTCCCGGACTGCGGAAATCAGATATGCCTGATTCGGTGCTCATACCGGCGCCGGTAAAGACCACCAGCTTTTTTGCTTGGAGAATCATATCGGCGGCGGTGTCAATTTCGCTCACGGCTTGTTCTCCGTCTGGTGCTTAAAAGCACGGGTTAACCGAAGGTAATGAAACGCTGAACCTTATCTTTACTTAAAGGTCAAGAACTGGTTATATCTCAACCTCGTTCTGAGCGGCATCAAGCAGAAAATAGTTCACCTCACCACCGCAGAACTCCCGTACCAGCTCAGCCAGTTCCCTGGTTAAGGCTTTAGCTTCGTCTTTAGATACCGGCGGCAGGCAGTCCATATTTATGGCCACATTTCGAGTAGCCGGGCTGAGCTTGGTCTGGTCGCCCTGTCTCCAGTTCCAGCGCCGGCACATTACCTTGGAGTTATCAACATAAATCACCTCGCCTGGTGGGGGGTACTCAATAGCCTCCGAGCCCAGCGGGGTAAACGGCTCATCGCCCTTGGCCAGAGTGAGACGAAGGTCTCCCTCAGCCGAGCCCAGGTCATCGCCGCCGCTGGGCACGATATGTTTCAGGGAGAAGTAGTTAAACAAAGCTACCAGGGTATTGATATAGGATAGCTGGTCACCCCGCCGCGCCCGCCGCCCCAAAGACTCAATAGAGCAGTAGAACTTATTGGGGTTGGTGCCGAAGTCGGAGTAAGCCTGGCGCCAGGGGGCTATGCGGGGGTGGTTCTTGATATCCTGCAGGGCCTCATTCTGGGTAGCCTCTTGCCCGACCTTTCTCATTAGTTCGACCAGTTGTTGCTTTTCCCCACTGTTATCAACCCCCCGCGCAATAACCACCCCCCGGACATAATCGGGAAATTTAGCTAATACCTCAGAAGATACTATGTCTTTCATCGGACCTCCTCTGTCATTCTGGCGGCAATTCTGGCCAGGTCCCAGGAATATTCGTATAGGTGCATCCCCTTGCTGGTGGCAATCAGTTCGCCGTCGTCAACTCCTATCTCGCTGGCCATGTACTCCTTGAGTAGTTGAATGGCGGCCAGGTTTGAGGGGAAGCCAGCCCATAAGTCCCAGGAGCGGAAATAGACGAAAAAGTGCAGCCTGTTATCTCGGATTCGGGTATCTATGGCTCTCAGGCAGGGGGGGTCGTCAAGTTTTATAGAGTCGGCATCACCCACGGCCATAAAAGCCTGGTTGGTATTGTGCCCGTCCTGCTTATACATTTCGATTACTTTCGGTATCTGCTTTTCCAGGTACTGGCCGTAGGTATACTGCTCACCCTCCCTTTTGTGGGCGGTCATCAGGTAGGGTAGATAGTCGTCTATATATTCCGTGGAGGTGGGTGGCGGTACTCCCTGAGGCGTGGACGGTATTATTGGTCTGGTTCCCGGGTTCTTAACCTTGACCACGACAAAGTCAAGCTCTTTGCGGTGCTGACCGGCGTAGCTGCCGCGGTAAATCTTGTACTGGTACCCCTCATTTAGAGTCTTGCGCAGGCAGAGGAACCAGGCCTCGGCAAGGTCTCTGGCTTCAATTACCGAAATATTCACGCCTTAACTACCCTTCTTTTATAAAGCCCGGATAAACTCGGGGCGCAGCCGGGACATATCCTTACTGGTTAAAACCTCGTCTATCAGCTTGAGCATCTCCGCCTTTTGCTGGGGCAGGCGTGCCTTAATCGGCAGGTAGTTGGAAGCGTGGTTGGCGGTGAAGAAGCACTTGGTAAAGTTGGAGTTTTCTATTATCAATTTTAACTCTTCCAGAGACTGAAACGGCGAGATGATGGTGAATTTGCCCTCCTCCCACTCTTTGTGCAGGGGGGTGCCTGGGACGAGCATTATAGTGAGGGCGCCGGCAAAATCGGGGTCAAGATCGGTGAGTATCCTGGCGGTGCCCAGGGCATGCTTCTGGCTGCCATCAGCCCCACCCAGCCCCAGTATTACCGTAACCGAAAGGGTGATCCCGGCCTGCTTTATCTTTCTCCCTGCCTCCACAATCTCGTCGTAGCTGGCTCCCTTGCTGATTTTCTTGAGCAGCTCCTCATCCCC
This sequence comes from Deltaproteobacteria bacterium, assembly GCA_030606505.1. Classification (GTDB taxonomy): domain Bacteria; phylum Chloroflexota; class Dehalococcoidia; order Dehalococcoidales; family BS750m-G39; genus JABMRW01. The sequence goes on along the minus strand of JAUWGI010000008.1, from coordinate 9,709 downwards.
CGTTTCCACCCCTAAGTAGGCAATCTTAAGCCCGAGCTGGTTTAACTCTTTAAGCTCGTCGACACTCTTTATCAGGGCTGACTGGGGGGTGGCATAGGTGCCGATGCGGTGCAGGCGGGGGAATTTCTGGTTCAGATATTTCAGCACCTCCACCAATCTGCGCTGGGGGCAGATTAGGGCGTCCCCGTTTTCCAGGAATACCCGCCTCATGCTCCAGCTGTAGTGCTCGGCCACCTTATCAATATCCTGCTTGATGTCTTCAAGGGGCCTTATCCTGAATTTAATCCCGGTATAGGTGCCGCAAAAAGTACATTTATTATGGGAGCAGCCGAGGGTTACCGGCAGCAGGAAGCTGTTGGCTTCACTAGGCGGTCGTACTATTACCTGTTCGTTATACATGCTATCTCAGTCCGCTTCTTCCTTGGCTTTTTAATTAAAATTCTACACCCTTGCTGGGGCCCCCAAAATCGAAGATTTTGCGGGGTTTATTACCACCGTCCCCCTCCGAAAAGGGTGAAGAACCTGTCTTCATAATCATCAAACACGCCCCAACGGTCGAGCTCATCCTTCAATTCCCTGGGCTCGATGTCACCTTTGTGGACTGATTCAAAAAGCTTCTCAATCCTTATCCTGACGTCGGCGGGGATACCCCTGGCGTCTATATCCAGAAGCCCTTTGTTCCCCATCTGCTCCAGGTTATCGGCTATGGAGCTTCGGGTCATTTCATAGATAAACTTCATCAATGATACATCCCAGAGCTCGTCCTGTCCCCTGATAATAGAGGCCAGCGGGTCGCCCCGCTTATCAATGTCATTATTTATCTTATCAACTACAGCCCGCAGATTATCCGAGACGATGTTAAGCTCCTTAGGCTCGTTCTTGTAGGTGTAAAACAGCCCCGGGGCGTTGGGGCCGTGGGTATTAATCAGGGTCTCAAAGTATTTTCTAGCCTCCGAGCTAAAGCCTTCAAGGTGGGAGAGGTAGTAGGGGGTTACGATTCGCGGTCTCTCGGCGATTACCCTGCCTTCTCTAACCACCGTTTCGGAGGTAGTCTCCACCAGCTCGGCGTAGGCAGGCTCGGTGACCAGGTAGTAGTATACATTGGTTGTGCCGAAGGTAGCCAGGCTCCGCTTGGGCGGTCTTAGTATTTCAGTATGCTTAATGGCGTCTCTAATCCTTTCGTCCTCAATGTCCATGGTTATTTCCTAGGCTATAGCCGATAGCTCCTGCTTATATTCGTTGAGGAGGCTGATATACTGCGAATCCAGCTGGGTCAGCAGCTTTCGCCACTCCTCTTGGAACTGCGGCTGCCTTTCTATATCTATATTTAGTCCTACCGTCGTGCCCATCTGCTGCTGCATTGCCTGTTGAACTTTAGCGGTAAACTCAGCTTTTAGTTGCTCATAGGCCTGCTTTCTCTGCTGCTCACCCTGCTCGGTATAGTGGGTGAAGATGTTTCTTATCCTGCTGAAGATATTCTCCACGCCTATTTTATCCTTCTTCAGGGTTTTAAGCCCATCCATTGCTTTCTTGTTGTTTTTCCTGACGGAGTCATTCTGGGGCAGGTTGATGTTTCTTATCAGTATCTCGCTAGCCCCCTCTTTGACGTATCTTACCACCTTCTCATCGTAGTTGCCCAGTTCAGTGGCCAGATTCAGGTTTTGCTTCAGGTATCTGGCGGCCAGTTTTTCCCCTTCGGGGACGTATTTCCATCTCAGGCGCTCCTCGTTGGTCACTTCGCCCAGCTTCTCCACCTTTTCCATGGCTATCTCACGAGCACTCCTGATATCACCCATCTTAAAGTCTCCCGGTGTTATTACTACTAACATTATACTAGATAGCGGTAAAAGCCTCAAAGTGAGTTAGTTCAGGTTTTAACAGTTCTCTCTCTTCCCACCCTCAGGGGCTTCGCCCCTAAAACTCCCTGTAAGAGAGTCGAAGAGAGGCAGAGCCTCTCTTAAAAAAATAGCTCCCCCTTCCCTTATAAGGGAAGGGGGTTAGGGGGATAGGTTGCCAGGTAAATTAAGAGGTTTATATTTATTGAAGTAAACGATTATGATATAATTTACTTTACCTCTTTAAGAGCTGATGCCTATAAATAAGGACTTTGAAATTTTAGACCATACCGCCGACGTTGGCATTATCGCCTACGGTATTGACCTGAGGCAAGCATTTGCCAATGCGGCTAGGGCTTTGTTCAGCCTGATAACCGAGCTTGATGATCTGGAGGAGGTTCTTTATCGAGATATAGAGCTGGCTGCCAGTGACGTGGAAAGCCTGCTGGTGGCGTGGTTGAACGAGCTGGTTTACCGGTTTGACACCGAGGGCGTTCTTTTCAAGCGGTTTGATATTATCCAGCTGGACGATACCCGGCTCCAGGCTAGAGTATACGGAGAAAAAGTAGATAGCTCAAGGCATGAGCTGAAAACAGGGGTCAAGGCGGCCACTTACCACATGCTTAAAGTGGACAAAACTGATGGCTTTAGGGTTCAGGTGTTATTTGATATTTAATTGAGGTTAAAATGGCAGCACCTTGGAAGGGAATAGTAAGGAAGATAGACGACTACCGCTGGGAGATACCGACCAGTTATAAGACTGGCATGTTGGTGCCTGGCCTTATCTTTACCAGCGAATCTATGCTCGGTCACCTCTGGGAAGAGCAGGCGTTTGAGCAGGTAGCTAATGTGGCTTTTCTCCCCGGCATTGTCAGGCATTCGCTGGCCATGCCCGATATTCACTGGGGCTACGGCTTCCCTATAGGCGGGGTGGCGGCCACCAGGGTGAAAGACGGGGTGGTATCGCCCGGCGGCGTCGGTTTTGATATTAACTGCGGTGTCAGGCTGGTGCGAACCAACCTTACCGAGGATGAAGTGAGGCCCAAAATCGAGCCGCTGGTTGACCAGCTTTTTGTCAATATTCCTTCGGGGCTGGGTTCAGAAGGCAAGATAAGGGTGAAGGAAAAAGAGCTGGAAGAGGTTATGGTTAGGGGTAGCCGCTGGGCAATGGAGAAGGGCTATGGTCTGCCCGATGATATTATAGTTACCGAGGAGTCTGGTAGTATGAAGGGGGCTAATCCGGACAAGGTCAGCAGTAAGGCTAAAAAGCGGGGTATCCCCCAGCTGGGGACGTTGGGCTCGGGCAACCACTTTCTGGAGGTGGAGGTGGTGGACGAGATTTATGACCTCAAGGCGGCTAAGGCGATGGGTATTGAGGCTTTGGGGCAGGTGCTGCTGCTGATACATACTGGTTCCCGGGGCTTTGGCCACCAGATTTGCACCGACTATGTAGCCTTGTTGGGGGAAGCGGTAAAGAGGTATGGTATCAGCCTGCCCGACCGCCAGCTTGCCTGCGCCCCGATAAATTCTCCGGAGGGGCAGGACTACCTGGCAGCGATGTCCTGCGCTGCTAACTACGCCTGGGCTAACCGCCAGTTCATCCTGCACTGGGCCAGGGAATCTTTTGCCAGGGTCTTTGGCAAGAGCCAGCAAGAGCTGGGCATGAGGCAGATTTACGATGTCTGCCATAACATCGCCAAGATAGAGGAATATACCATTAACGGTAAGAAAGAGAAGCTTTGCGTTCACCGCAAGGGGGCGACCCGGGCTTTTCCGGCGGGACACCCCGATGTCCCTGAAATATACCGGAGCGTCGGCCAGCCGGTTTTCATTCCTGGTGACATGGGCCGCTACTCCTATGTGGCGCTGGGTACCGAGGTAGCGATGAGAGAAACCTTCGGCTCTACCTGCCACGGCGCCGGCAGGGTGCAGAGCCGGGCGGCGGCCAAACGCAGCCTTCGTGGTGTCGATGTTGCCCGGGCGCTGGCCGACAGGGGGATTACGGTTAAAACCGGCAGCATGGCTTCGCTGGCTGAGGAGGCATCCGAAGCCTACAAGGACGTGAGTGAAGTGGTTGACATAACCCACAAAGCCGGTATATCACTTAAGGTGGCAAGGACAAAACCAATTGGAGTAGTTAAAGGATAGAAAGATGTATTTTAAAAATGTTATCGAGGCTCTGGGGCATACACCGTTGGTTGAACTGGGTCAAATGACCCCTAATAAAAAGGTGAAAATCCTGGCTAAGCTGGAGGGGCAGAACCTGGGGGGGAGTGCCAGCATGAAGGATCGGGTAGCCAAGTACATGATAGAGGAGGCGGAGCGTAGCGGAGAGCTGACCAAGGATAAAACCATTATTGAAGCCACCAGTGGCAATACCGGTATAGCTCTGGCTTGGCTGGGGCGTAAAAAGGGTTATAAGGTCACCATCGTTATGCCCGATAGCATGAGTCTGGAGAGGCGGCAATTGCTCAAAATCTTTGGCGCCGAGCTTTTCCTGACCAAGGGAGCTTTCGGCATGGCAAAAGCCATTGCCACCGCCAGAGAAATGGTAGCTCAGGACAAGAAATACTTTATGCCCGACCAGTTCTCCAATCCGGCTAACCCTCTGGCTCACTACGAGACTACCGCCGTCGAGATATTAGACGATTTCCCTTATGATAAGGTTGACGTTCTGGTAGCCGGTATTGGCACCGGAGGCACGCTAATGGGCGTTGCCCGCCGGTTTAGGCAGAAATATCCCCATGTCAGGGTAATCGGAGTCGAGCCACCTATTGGTGACAGTATCCAGGGATTGAAGTGCCTGGGGGAGGAGTTGCCACCTTTCTGGGATCCATCTCTTCTCACCGAGAAGACCACTGTTACCAGCCAGCAGGCGGCAGAGACAACAAGTCAGTTACTGGAAAAGGAGGGTATTTTTGCCGGTTTGTCTTCCGGGTCGGTAGTCTATCAGGCGGTACAAATCGCTGCTGATATGGGCGAGGGCAATATTGTGGCCATTTTAGCCGACGCCGGTTGGAAATATCTCAGCGTAGACCCCTGGTCCAAAGCTAAGTAAATATGGGCAATAGATTCATATGCTGCCTATTATATGTCATGCCGGTTGGGGTAGGCTTGCCCCGGCGAAGATGAGTCTTCAATAGGGGTGGCTAGCATCAAGCGAAAGGAGAGGAAATATGGAAAGCAATTGGAAATTTAATCACATAGGATCAGTAGTCAGGGATGTGGATAAGACCGTCGAGTACTATCAATCCTTAGGTATAGTCGATAAAGCAACGGATCGTATCACGATGGAAGGCAAAAAGGCCAAGCTCATTGGGAGGTTTATCCAAATAGGATCATTAATGATTGAGTTGTGGCAGCCTGTTAGGGGGGAGACTGTCCAGCAGGAGTTTTTAAATAGCCGAGGTGAAGGTGTGAACCACATCGCCTTTCATGTGGATGATCTTGACAAGGAGAGAGACAAGCTGGTTGAGAAAGGCATACCGGTTGTGTTTAGTGTGAAGGATCAAAATGGTTACATGGCTTACTTCGACGCCCGTAAGGTCGGTAATATTCTTATAGAATTGATACAGCCCCCGAAATAAGGGGTAACTACCCCGAACGGTGTCAGAGGCTTGAAAAGCAATATAAGCCTTTGTATATCATGCCGGTAGGCAAGACAGCCTAAAAGCAATTTAGAATAAAGGGCAGAAAAATGTCTCGCCTATCACCATAAGTACTATAAGCGTAATTAACCAGATTACGAAAGCTATTCCCAGGCCCATAAGCAGCATTCTCCAGTATAAAGCCCAAGCGAGACGCCAGGTTACCTTAACCTCAATCTCATCCATCTTTACCACCTCCTCTTTGTTTTAGCAGCCAGTATTCCAGGCTGTCGGCTAAAGCCAGCCAGCTGGCCTCGATGATGTTGGTTGAGCCGCCGACGGTGCGCCACTCATCAACCCCATCGGTGGACTCGATAAGCACCCGGACCTGGGCACCGGTACCCACCGTTTCCTCAAGGATACGTACCTTATAGTCGACCAGTCTCACTTCAGCTATGCTGGGGTAAAACCTAAGCAGCGATTTGCGTAGCGCCTGGTCAAGAGCGTTAACCGGGCCGTTACCCTCGGCCACGGTATGCATTACCTCAGTGCCCACCCTTACCTTGACCATCGCCTCGGAGAGCATCTCCTCCAGGCTTTCCTGTATAGGCGGGCGCCGCCTCTTCTCCACCACCACCATAAAATCAACCAGTTCAAAGGGGGGCTGGTAGTCCGGTTTGGCCCGCTGCAGCAGCAGCTCGAAGGAGGCTTCGGCATTATCATACTGGAAACCGCGGCTCTCCATCAGCTTGACCCGTTCCAGCAACTTTTTTGCCTCCTTGCCTGATGGGGGCAAATCCAGCCCCAGTTCCTTTGCCTTGTATAAGATATTTCCCTTGCCTGATAGCTCGGAAACCACCACTTTTTGCCGGTTGCCAACTTTAGACGGGTCTATATGCTGATAGCTCTCATTCCACCTCATCGTGGCGGCAACATGGAGCCCGCCCTTATGGCTAAAGGCGCTGGCTCCGACATAAGGCAAAGAGATTTCTGAGGCGAGATTAGCCGTCTCATTGATAAAGTGGGATACCTCGGTCAGCTTGCTTAATTGCTCATCAGTTATGCAATCAATGCCCATTTTCAGCTTCAAATTGGGTATGATAGAACACAGGTTGGCGTTGCCGCAGCGCTCGCCGTAGCCATTGATGGTACCCTGAACCTGGGTGGCGCCGGCGCTTACTGCCGCTAGGCTATTGGCTACCGCCAGTTCGCCATCGTTGTGAGCATGGATGCCCAGCGGTACCGAGGTTACTTTTTTAGCTGCCGCGACGGCATCGGCTATTTCGTTAGGGAGCATACCTCCGTTGGTATCGCAGAGGGCCAGGCAGCTGGCCCCGGCTTCGGCAGCGGCGGTTAAGCAGCGCAGGCTATAATCGGGGTTATGCTTAAAGCCGTCAAAGAAATGCTCGGCATCAAAGATAACCGAAAGTCCCTTTGACTTGAGATAGGCTACGGAGTCGGTAATCATGCTCAGGTTTTCCTCCAGGGTGGTTTTCAGAACCCGGGTAACCTGCAAATCGGAACTTTTGCCGACAATAGTAGCCACTTTCACCCCGGCATTAACCAGGGCTTGGAGGTTGGCATCGGCTTCCGCTTTAACTTTAGCTCGCCTGGTGTTACCAAAAGCAACCAGTACCGAGTTGGCCAGAGCCAGCTTCTTTGCCTTTTGAAAAAACTCGTCATCCTTGGGATTAGAACCGGGGTAGCCACCTTCGATAAAGTGGATACCCAGCTCGTCCAGCTTCTGAGCAATATTGAGTTTATCAACCACGGAGAAAGAAACGCCCTCTTTCTGCGTCCCATCCCGTAGCGTAGTATCATAAAGTTGCACTTTAGACAATTTCTCTAGCCTTCCACCTTCTCAGTGATTAAGTCTCCCATCTGTCTTGTCCCCACCTTGGTTTTACCTTCGTCCATTATATCATAGGTACGGTAACCCTCATTTAACACCTCGTCAACCGCCGCCTCAACGGTCTGCGCCTCTTCAGCCAGGCCGAAGGAGTAGCGGAGCATCATGGCCACGCTTAAGATAATAGCGATGGGGTTAGCCATATCCAGTCCGGCGCGGCGGGGAGCACTGCCGTGAATCGGCTCATACATACCGAATATGGTGACCCCCTCCCGGGGCACCCCGGCCAGACTGGCTGAAGGCAGCATCCCCATAGAGCCGGCCAGCATTGAGGCTTCATCGGTGAGAATATCGCCGAACATGTTCTCGGTAACCAGCACATCAAAATAGGTCGGGTTCTGAATCAGCCGCATGGAACAGGCATCAACCAGCATGTGGTCCAGCTCCACCTCGGGGTATTCCGGAGCGACCTCCATGGTCACCTGGCGCCACAGGCGGGAGGACTCGAGGACATTGGCTTTATCCACCGAGGTCAATTTCTGGCGCCGGCTCTTGGCCAGCTCAAAGCCCACCCGGACGATACGCTCAATCTCATGCTCGGAGTAGGTCATGGAATCGGTAGCCCGCCTCCCCCGGGATGTCTGCCACCGCCTTTTAGGGCGGGCGAAGTAGAGACCGCCGGTAAGCTCCCGGACAAAGATAAGGTCTACCCCCCGGATGACCTCCGGTTTCAGGTTGGTGGAGTCAATCAGGATCGGGGAGACCTTGACCGGGCGCAGGTTGGCGAAAAGCCCCAGCTCCTTGCGCAGTGCCAGCAGCCCATCTTCGGGGTGGACTTTAGCCAGGGGGTCGTCCCACTTGGGGCCGCCTACCGCCCCCAGCAGCACCGCATCTGCGTCCTGGCACATCTTCACCGTATCCTCGGACAGGGCTGCCCTCTCTTTGTCGATGGCAACCCCACCCACCAGCCCGTAGTGCAGTTTAAAGCGGTGGTCAAACCTCTTGCCTACCGCCTCCAGCACCTTGACTCCTTCGGTGGTAACGTCAGGACCAACACCGTCACCGGGTAAAACTACCAGTTCAAATTGCATCTAAACTCTCCTGCTAGCTAGTCTTTTTTTGGTGTACGCAACCAGCCCGCCGGCAGCGATAAGCTCCCCCATAAAATCGGGGTAGGCTTTGGCTTCAAACTCCATACCTTTGGTCAGGTTCTTTATCCTGCCGCCGTTCATGTCAACTTCCAGAGTATCGCCCGCTTCGGTCTCATCTACCGCCTGGTCGCATTCCAGTAAGGGTAAGCCGATGTTTATGGCGTTGCGGAAGAAGATGCGGGCGTAGCTTTTGGCTATTATACAGGAAATTCCCGCCGCCTTGATAGCCAGTGGGGCGTGCTCTCTAGATGAGCCACAGCCGAAGTTGGTGGTGGCCATCATTATATCACCCGGCTGGACCTTTTTAACGAAGTCCTCGTCTATATCTTCCATGCAGTGTTTAGCCAGCTCATCGGGCTCGGAGACATTAAGGTAGCGCGCCGGGATAATAGCGTCGGTATCAACATTAGCCCCGTATTTATGGACTGTGCCTTTTAGCATTCTAGGAACCCCTCACCCTTTATCCCTCTCCCCTTAGAAAGGGGAGAGGGAAGATTATTTTTTCTAAAGGGGCTTCGCCCCTTTCAACCCCCCACCTTATTTAAGATGTTTCTGAAATATCAAAAAGGTCCAAGGCAACTAACCTAAGGACAGGATTAACAGCTAGTTCATCTATGCTGTCTAGCTGTCGCCAACTCCTTTCAACTTCGGCGGCATCAAGCCAATCAGTTGTAAAACCGGGGGTTAAAAGACCTCCAGTATATTCATTTAAAAATCCCCTTCCTTGAATGAGAGGTAACTGACCGAAGAAATATCTACGTTCAACAACTATATCTGCCAAAATATCAGCCTCAAATACTTCATCCTTCGTGAAAGATGTTATTACTTTGGTGAGGGGAATACCACGATGTTCACCAGGTTCAGATGGTAACTTGCCAGAATTCCATTGAATTTGGATTAGATCTTTTATGGTCACTTGTTGTGCATAATCGAGACCATAGACAACAATTTCGTTTGGATCCATTGAAGGTAAAAAGGATGCAACTGAATTTGGTATAGCAAACCGATACTTCTCAATTCTACGAAAATCACAAAGGACAGGTATAGAAACATAGGTTTTCCAGTCATGAGCCTCCGTATCAATCAAACGATATAAGTTTAAAGCTGCTTCCTCTCCAATACGTTTTGCTGTGCTAGTAAAGCCATTGGCAGCCACCATGACACCTTTATTAGCGTGAATATCCTGCATCTTACTCTTGAACGCTTCGACCTCTCCAACATCTACTGGGTCTTTGTAATCTTTGCAACCTATGGCAATGAGAATATCATATTGGCCAATCTTTTGTT
>JAUWGI010000035.1 GCA_030606505.1 Deltaproteobacteria bacterium | reverse complement strand
GATAAAATATTCCTTGGTGGAATATTTATCCCCCACCACCCGCATCCCCGCCGTCAGCGCATTGATTATCTCCTCCAGCGAGATCTTTTTCTCCAGCGCTAACCGGGTCAGCTCCACCACCCCCGGTGTCCCCGATAGCTTCTCGTCTATACCTTCCTCATCCTGGTTCTTCCTTCCCTGGATAACATTCTCCTTAAGCCGGGCAATAATATCGTCTTCAGTCATTACGACTTCCCTTCTTTATAAACGTTCAGCCTGGGCAACAGGCCGGGAATCTCCTGGAATATCTTAGCCGTGGTATCCGGGGCTATGTGCTCTACCGGCCTGGCCAGAAGCTCATTCATCCTCTGGTAGGCCAGGGCGAATACGCTGTCACTCTCCCCATCCCCCTCAAAGGGATAAGGCGCCGAGATTTCCCCGCTGCGCATCACCTGACGAATATAGCGAATATATAGCTTCTGTGGTGTCGCCACCACTTCTTTTATCTGCTTCATGGTTTCCGCCAGCTCCTGCTGATTAATTCTTGGGGTTTTAAGAAAAAACTTGAGCATCTGGAAATGGGCATCATCCAGAACCGCCTGGAGCAGGCAGAAAACGGCATTGCAGTCAAGGAGACCGTAGGCACAATGCAGGTACTGGGGCCCGCTTAATGTCACCACGATATCCGAGAACAACCTCTCTATCGATGCCTGCTGCCCCGGTATCTTGGTATCGCACACCCCGGAGGTGGAATAGTTGGGTATTTTGTAGAACCGCGCCATCTGAACGCAGTCAATGTTATACTGGCTGGTCTCCACCGAGCCATAGGAATCGCCCAGGGTATCCATCCGCGCCCTCACCGGCACGCTGCCGTACAGCAGCGGCGTCCCTTTATTTACCAGTTGCCCCAGGGTTATGCCGGCTAGAACCTCAGCATTTATCTGGGCCATAATGCCCGCCTCTTTGATAGGAGCCGTAGTTCCCGCCTGGGGTGAGGAGGAAACTGCAGTGGGCAATCCCCTCTGGCAAACCTCGATAAAGGTATCGGTGGTATCCTCAACGAACTGCAGCGGGCTCTTGACCAGACAGGTGATAAAGGAAATAATAGGATTCTCCTGTAATGCCTCTTTTCCCCCAGCTATCAGCTCGGCCATTCTCACCACGTTGTCCAGCTGTTCCAGTTTAGTCAGCCCCGACATAAAGTGCTTGGTGGTGTTATTCAGCGAGGCGAAGAACTTGTTGACATCCTTATTATCCTCGGTAATATCTTCGTCCTGGATGTTTACGGTACGGATGTAGCCGTCCAGCGTCTCCAGATGCTCACAGACGCGCGCCGACTGGCACAGGTCAGCCACGGTGGCACGCCTGGGGTGAAACTCCGGCACCTGAATCTCAACACTGCTGTCGGATTTCTTGACATAGGTAGGGAAATCAACATCCAGCCAGATATTGGTCTCCGAGCCGGAGATGAAGTAGACCCTCGGCTCGTCGCCCTTCATTATCAGGGCATTATCCGGGTTTCTAGCGCCCAGCTTAACCGTCTTGGGGGCGTTATCAAGGGCCTGCATAACCAGTTTTTCCGGTATCTTTATATGCCAAGAGGGGCTGTCGCTAGAAGAAATGGCGGCAACCTCAGCACCGTGACTATGGAATATTTCGGCCGCCTTTTTGCTAAAGCAAATCAGCCCCGGGTCAACCAGAATCTGCAGGGAAGCCTGGTGAATTTGCTGTACTTGCTCATCGGTAATTCTCTCATATGGATTAGAAACTAATATTCCTTCTCTGGACAATTTATTCCTCCTCTTGGGTTGTTAGCTTGGGGGGAAGGGTATTCTGTTGAACTGCCAGCTAGGTGGAAGTTAAAGATTCTATCACCGCCACCGCCTGAAAACCGTCGGAACCGTAGCCATCGGCACCTATACTCCTAGCATATTCCTCCGATACCGGTGCCCCCCCGATGACAACCTTAACCTTATCCCTGAGGCCGCTCTCCTCCAGCGCCTGGATGGTGTCCCTCATATTGACCATGGTGCTGGTGAGCAGCGCCGACAGCCCCAGAAACTGGGGCTTCTCCGCCCTCACCGCATTCACGATGCTCTGGGGCTCCATGTCATTGCCCAAATCCTTGACGGTGTAGCCAGCGCCGCGGAGTAATATCGTCACTATATTCTTGCCGATGTCATGGAGGTCGCCCTTTACCGTGGCTAAAAGTATCTTGCCCTTGGGCTTGATGCCGCTCCGGGCGAGGTGAGGCTCCAGCAGTTCCATAGCCGCCCCCACCGCCTCGGCCGATGCCAGCATATCAGGGATATAGTATTCCTTATCCTCAAATTTCTGCCCCACCAGGTTCATGCCCTCGGTCAGCCCATTACTGATTATATCCCGGACATCTATACCCATAGCCAGGGCTTTCTCGATAAGCTCGGTCACTCCGGGCCGACCTACCATGCCTTCGTCCAGACCCTCATCATCCTGGGTCACTCTCCCCTGGATAACATTCTCCCGAATTAGGCTTATTATATCCTCAGTCATTCTCGGTTCCCTTAATTACCAGTCTACCTCAATCCACAATGCCGGTTATCTCTGAGAGTATATTTTGCCTTACCGCAGTTGGCAGGTGGTATTTATGCTCAGCGATAAGCCGCCGCGCTTTTTCCCCCGCCTTCTGCCAGAGGGCTTTTCCCCCTTTAGCCTCCCATTCCTCCCGGCTGTTCCGGTCGCTCAAGGAGGGCTGGTAGTGCTCGCGGCGCATAAAGCGCCGGGTATGCTTGGCGGCAACGAAGTTACCCCCCGGCCCCACCTCCTTGATAAGGTCAAAGGCCAGGGTATCATCGTTGACCTTAATACCGTCAACCGCCCTCATCACCATACCCAGTATCTCATTATCAATGACGAACTTCTCATAACAGGCCGTTAGAGCGAAATCCATCATCCCGGCAGCATCGTGGATGAAATTGGCGCCGGCCAGAGCACAGAGGAGACTGGTTATAGCCGACTCGTAGCCGCTCTGGGCATCCAGCACTTTAGAATCAGTCATACCGCCGGTAGCGTAGAAAGGAAGATGGTAAAACTGCGCCATCTGGGCACCGGCGGCGTTTAACAGCCCCATCTCCACCGAGCCGGCCAGATACTTGAGGTCTCTGAGGTCGGTGTTGGTCGCCACCGAGCCGAAGATAACCGGCGTCCCCGGCTTAACTATCTGGGTAAGCATAACCCCCATCAGTGAGTCCGCCGTCTGAATCACCAGATTACCGGCCAGCGTTACCGGCGATGTCGCCCCGCACAACGGCTCAGCCGGACATACCAGGGGGATGCCTCTCTGGGCAATCTCTACTACCAGGTCACCGTACTGGGCATCCATCTTCAGGGGGCTTATACTGCAGCCTATCATGGAGATGAGTGGGCGCTGGCGCAGTTTTTCAGCGGAACCAGCCGCCATCTCTGCCATCCGTAGCACCTGTTTTATCCCGTCCAGGGTGTAAACCCCTCCCATGATATGCTTAGTGGTATTGTCCAGACCGGCAAAGAAGCGATTTGCATCAACCTGCTCTATGGGAAGCTCATTGGGATAGGTGGGCAGCATAAAAAGATGGATATTATCCAGGCGGTTAACCAGCCTGGCGATACGCTTCAGGTCTTCCAGGGTAGCCGAACGCTTCTGCTTGGTAACCGGCTCATAGATATAGAGGGCAGTTCCCCCCGTCCCCGCATAAACCCGGTTCCCGCCGAGGAGCACGTCGTGCTTTTCTTCCTGACCGCAGAGCCTGACCTCCGGCGGCGCCATCCCTATCAGCTCCATGGCTTTCGCCTGAGGCAGGCGCACCCGCAGTTTCTCCCTATCCACCCGGGCCCCAGCCTTTTCAAAGAGCTGAAGGGCTTTCTCCGAGTTTACCTCAAACCCCACCTCCTCAACTACCGCCATTACCGTCTGGTGTATCTTGGCTATGGACTCTTCAGTTAGAGGCTGGTAACTACCACCGGCTAATCCTTTTCGAATCATAACAGGATTCTATCTTCTACCTATACAATCGCGCTTATTACAGGTTAGGCAAGGGTTATAGCTCTCCACCTTCTCGCGTGAGCCAATACCAATAATGCCCGATATCGACTTCTGAGGAATCATCAAGCAGCCATCGGTTAAACGCACACCGGCAGTATCGACACCCATCGCCCGGAAGACCATCTTCTGCTGGCTAACTCTCCAATCACAATAGCCAGGGCTAAAACGCAGGCTTATACCCAGCCCCTCAGCCTCCGCCTCCTTAGCCACAATATCCTGCACCACATGGGCTAAAGTCTCAGCCGCATCCGAGCCTATGGCATCCAGCACCGCGGCCTGAACCATAAGCCCGTCTCCAGACAGCTGACGGACTACCTCCCCCAGACGACCGCCCACGGTCAGCACGAACACGGCGACCTTCTGGCACTCCTCGAGCAGCTGGGCAATGATATTGCTACGGAAGGTAACCGAACCCTCGATGAAAACGCGCGAGCCCCGGACCGAATTGATATCCCTGATAACATACGAATATGATGGTTCAATGAGATGGCAAATGTTATCGGCATACTCCTTGACCAGAGACTCAATCCGCGCCGACGGCACACCATCGGTTCCGTAGCCCATATGTTTCAGTACCTGCTCGGTATCAATATCAAATTCATTTCTTATAGACGATGTAGACATATTTGGCTCCCCTTGCTTTATCCAGGTCAGACAAGTATCAAAAAGACAGACCAGTAAATAAGAGTTAACTAATGAGAAACTAGGCGTGACAGGGAAGGCTTAGCGGGTTTAAGGTTTAAATTGGGGAGATACTAGCCAACGAGCCCATCAACTATGTATGGGCTCGTCACTCAAATGTCAGTTTAAGGATAGAAAGTATATATGAAGTCCGCAACCAGCAGGTTATCTGCCTTCCTCTGTAAATTTCTGCCACGGCCAAACCTCCCAGTTCAATCGGTCTTTATCTATATTATAACATCAGCCCATCTTTGTCCAGTGGTGGTTGGGGCACTCGCTCCAAAAGCACCAGGCCAGTTTATTGCCGTTCAGCTCATTTGATCACCCGTAAGGCCTTATCAGGGTTGCTTAACCACGGCTTTAAAGCTGAAAACAAAAAAGCGCCAGCGGTAAAGCTAGCGCCTATAAATTGCTGGTGGAGACGGGGGAGGGTCGAACTCCCCGTCCAAGAGAAGCTGCCCAGAATATGCTACAAGCTTAGTCAGCGCTTTAATCTCGCCGGGCTAGCCTCTGCTGACCGAGTTTAGCCAGGCCAGTCGATAGTTCTTTCACCACCCCTATCAACGTCGGGGTGGTGGCACCTCAACTTAACGTCGCCCGGTCCCAACCCATTGAGGACAGGTCAGGCGAGCGCACAACCTATATTAAACTAGGCTGCGTAAGCGAATTCAGGTTCGCCAATTGTTTTTTTCCGCCGGTTTTATGAGGTTAGCGGCACCTCAGCTTGCAATCCTGTAACCTACTTCCCCTGTCGAACCCACGCGTCCCCCTATTCAATTGTTAAAGTCCAGCCAGCTACCTCCTCCCCACACCCCTCCTCTTTATAGCCCGCTCAATCTCCCTATCCGTCTCATGGCGGGCTATAGCTGCCCGCTTATCATAAAGCCTTTTACCTCTGGCTAAAGCCACCTCGACCTTAGCTAGGCTATCTTTAATATACAGCCTGAGGGGAAGCAAAGTAAAGCCCCTCTCCCGCACCTTGCTGGTAAGGCTATCAATCTGCTTGCGATGAAGCAGCAGCTTCCGGGGCCGGGTTGGCTGGTGGCTCATATAGCTGCCGGCGTCATAGCGGGCTATGTGAGCATTCAGCAGCCACAATTCCCCACTCTCAGGTCGCACATAGGCATCAGCCAGGCTCACCCTGCCAGCCCTGATGGATTTTATCTCGGTGCCGGTAAGGGCGATGCCGGCTTCCACGCTATCGCCGATATGGTAATTATGATACGCTTTACGGTTAGTAGCTAACGTCTTTATGGCCACACTTAAATTATATCACACGCTATTGAGATTGTTTATTAAGCTATATTGTTGCCGACGAGCCAGTATGCTATACTGTTAAACTGACTATAAATGCTAGCTTAATAGCGAGGAAAGGGGTTAAAAGCTTGCCAGATACCACTACTATCAAGGAGCTTTTAGAAGCCGGGGCACACTTCGGGCACCAGACCAGCCGCTGGCACCCGGCGATGAAGAAATACATCTTCACCAAGCGCAACGGCATTCACATCATTGACCTGGAACAAACCACGGCCATGCTCGACAAAGCCTGTGAGTTTGTTCAGCAGACAGCCGCCGAAGGCGGCACCATCCTCTTTGTCGGCACTAAAAAGCAGGCCCAGGAGGCACTAGAACAGGAAGCCCAGCGCTGTGGCATGTTCTACGTTAACCAGCGCTGGTTGGGAGGGGTACTGACCAACTTTGCCACCATCCAGTCCCGCATAGACTACCTGGTCCGCCTGGAAGACCAGCAATCCAGGGGAGACTTTGAGCGCCTGCCCAAAAAGGAAGCGATGAAGCTGGGGGAGAAAATTCAGCGTCTCAACCGGAATATGGGCGGTTTCAAGGAGATGACCAACCTGCCAGATGCCCTCTTTATCGTCGACCCCACCAAAGAAAAGATTGCCCTGGCCGAAGCCAAACGGGTGGGGATTCCAGTGGTAGCCATAGTTGATACCAACTGCAACCCGGCTAATATTGACCACCCCATTCCCGCCAACGACGATGCCATCAGAGCCATCAAGCTGATATGCAGTAAAATCGCCGATGCTGTCATCGAGGGCAAAACCGGCGGGGCCATGGCTGCCGAAGAGGGCGCCGGGCTACCGAAGGGTATGGAAATCGGCAAACCGCTTATTTTCACCCCTGACGACGAAGCCAAGGATGAAGCTAAGGAGGCAGAAGCTTGAAAATCACCGCCGTCATGGTAAAGGAGCTAAGAGACCAGTCGGGTGCCGGCATTATGCAGTGCCGCAAGGCTCTTTTAGAATGCGATGGAAATACCGAAAAAGCGCTGGAGATTCTAAAGCAACAGAGCCTATTCAAGGCGGCTAAAAAGGCAGATCGCCAGACCGTTGAGGGCTTAATTGAAGCCTACATCCACACCGCCGGTCGGGTGGGCGCTATGGTTGAGCTGAACTGTGAGACCGATTTTGTCGCCCGCACCGACGAGTTCAAGCAGCTGGCGCACCACCTGGCAATGCAGGTAGCCGCCATGAACCCCCAGTTCATCACCGAGGAAGAGTACAAGCCGGAAACCGAAGAGGAACCCCAGGCCGCCTGCCTGCTGCTTCAAGCCGATATCAAGCAACCGGACAAAACCGTAAAAGAAATTATTACCGAAATCATTGCCAGGACGGGAGAAAACATTAAAGTAAGCCGGTTTACCAGATTCGAACTGGGCGAACAATAATGCGAAAAATAAGGGCTGCCAAATACAAGCGCGTCCTGCTCAAACTCAGTGGCGAAGCCTTCAGTGGCGGAGCCCCTTACGGCATCAATGCCGCCACCCTGGCCAAGGTAGCCAAGCAGATTAAGCAGGTAATGAAAATGGGGGTAGGCGTGGGCATTGTGGTCGGGGGCGGCAACATCTGGCGCGGGGCTAAGGCGGAGGCAAAGGGAATGGACCGG
>JAUWGI010000089.1 GCA_030606505.1 Deltaproteobacteria bacterium | reverse complement strand
GCCCGAACTGCGATGGAGGAAATGGGGGCTGATTCTATCCCCGCCGCCGGTTTAGCCAAGGAAAACGAGGAAATTTTTATCCCCCAGAGGTCAAAGCCCATAGTTTTGCCCCGCTCCTCCCCCGGCCTTCAACTATTGCAGCGCCTCCGGGACGAGGCGCACCGCTTTGCCCTAGGCTATCACCGGAGGGTGCGCCAAAAGGAGGCCTTCGCCTCGGTGCTGGACACTGTTCCCGGCATCGGGCCAAAGCGCAAACGGGCTTTAATCCGCCAGTTCGGCTCGGTTAAAGCTATCCGCGAGGCGCCGCTTGAGCAGCTTGCCGCCGCTAAAGGTGTGACCCGGAGTTTAGCTAAAAAGATAAAGGAGAATCTATAAAAGACGATGCCGGCTAACCTGCCACCGCAGTACTTTGACGCCGAAAAGAACTTCCGGGAGGCCAAAGACCCGATGGAGAAGATAGCCGCCCTAGAAGAGATGCTGGCTATTATGCCCAAGCACAAGGGCACCGACCACCTCCGCGCCGAGCTGAGGGGCCGGATTGCCAAACTCACCCAGCTGGCCGCCAAGAAGAGCGGTGCCCGGCGGGCGTCAATGGTTATCGAGAAGGAGGGAGCCGCCCAGGTAGCCGTCATCGGCCTGCCTAACGCCGGCAAGTCTCAGCTTATTTCCACCATCACCAACGCCTCCCTGCCCGTCGCCGAATACCCTTTCACCACCCACAGCGCCACCCCGGGTATGATGGAGTTCGAAAACATCAAGATACAGATGCTCGATACCCCGCCCCTGGTGCCCCAGGCCATCCAGTTCTGGCTGCCGCCCCTGCTGAGGCAGGCGGACGTCCTGCTCATCATGCTGGACCTGTCCCGGAACCCGCTGGAGCAGATGGCCGCCATTATCGCCCAGCTGGAAAAAATGAGGATAGTCCTCGGTGAGGATGTGGGAGGGGATGACCCGGAGTTTACCGTCTGGCACCAGAAGGCGCTCATTATCGGCAACAAGCTAGACCTTGACGGCGCCGCCGATAATTACGAGTCTCTAAAGGCTAAATATGAAGGGCGGTTCCCCGTTATCGCTATTTCGGCTAAACAGGGGACAGGTTTAGAAGAGCTTAAAGCTAAAGTCTACCAGGTGCTGGATATCATCCGGGTCTATACCAAGGCGCCGGGCAAGAAGCCCGACTTCACCGACCCCATCGTCATCGATAGGGGCAGCACCCTGGCCGATGCCGCCGCCGAGGTGCACAAGGACTTCGCCGCCGGGATGAAGTTCGCCCGCATCTGGGGCTCGGGCAAGCACGACGGCGTTATGGCCAGGAGAGACCATATCTTAGAGGACGGCGATATAATAGAGCTTCATCTGTAGGCAGGCAACTCCGCTGCGGTGAATTCTTCCTTACCCAGGCAGACGAATATAACGGCCGGTATCCCGCAGGGAAAGAAGGTGACGGTACCGGCTATAGCCCCGGCCAGGGCCAGGGCCCAGTGCTTCTTCTTGATGGCAAACACGCCGCCGACTATGGCCAGCGCTCCGATGAGGGCTAGGAAAAGGCCTATAGCGCCGTAGATGATCGCCATAATATAGAACACTTCCTGGGGAAATTCGGGGTCCATGGGTTGTTGTGGTATAGAGGTAATCATAAAGTTGAACATCCATATCATGAGGACAAAGTAGCCTGCGCCGAGGACTCCGAACGCCCCGGAAACGATGGATAAGATTCCTCCCACCTTGGCGTTATTTCCCATGGCGGCACCTCCACAGTCGTTCTTACCGGCATTATATTACACCGATGGAGGTTCGTAAACACCTGCCGGGGAAGTATCGTAGATGTGCCGCTTTACAGCAGCGAGGGGATTTTCCTGGCTGCCGCTTCCATGGCTCTGGCTTTCTTTTCAGCGTCCGCCTGCTTCATCTTTACCTTGCGCACCAGGCCGCCCACGATGTCGTAGTACCCCTTTATCCGCTCTATAGAGCTGAGCCCGGAGAGTAAAACCGTTACAGCCATTTCGCCCCTCCCCCGGGGATAGTCGCAGCTCCTTATCACCGCCCCCCGCGATACACTTTTGAGGAAACCTCCCAACTCCTGGAACATCTCTGGCTTTATATCCGCCGACGGCGCCAGCACCAGGTATAAGGCTCTTTCTGCGTCCGCCGGCTGGCAGTCGACCGGAAGCTGGCTTATGGCTGACTCCGCCGCCTGAACGCCGGCGTGCCTGTCGGCGGCCTTGCTCTTGAAGCTACGCCACCGGCCGAATAACCCCCTGGAAGGCAGCGGCGATTGGCCGTAGCCGATGGCGGTCCAGCCGGTAAGCGTCTCTCTGATATTGCCGAAGTCGGCCATGCTCGCCCCGACATATTTAGTCTTTTCCTCCTCGCCGGCGCAGAGCAGGTCGTAGAACGGCGCAACCATCAGCTCGTTAATCTTGGCCGGTTTGTCCCTTAAAGTAGCGTCCCGGCTGACATACCGCTGGTTATCGGCCACGAATACGGCATCGGCCACGGAATAGAGCGACTTGAGCGATATGGCGGCATTATAGGTGGTTCGTTCTTCCTCCGCCTCCTCGTCCTGGAAGGGGAGAACGGCCAGGGCATATACCGGTTTGTCCTGGTAGCAGTCCTTCAAGGCCTGCGCCATCACCGGCATGCCGCCGGAGCCGGTGCCGCCGATGACGCTGGCAGCGAGCAGGAAGGCATCGGTTTCGAAGAGCCGCCCGGCGGCTCTGACGGTGTTGAGGATCCTGTTGCTGTTTTCGGTGATAATCCCGGCGCCGATTTCACTCATCCGGACCAGGCTGTCCCCGTCCGTTCTGGGGCTTTCGATGAGGATTCGGTGCTGGGGGTCGGGCTTTATGGCGCGCAGGCTGTTAAGGTCAGCCGGGTCGGTGTCAACGGCAAAGGCGTCGACGATTATCTCTAATCCCCGCTTGGCTTTGGCTTTCTTGTTTATCTTGGCAAGTTCATCGGCAATCTTGCCCCCGCACCGCCCCAGCCCGATGACCAGCAGTTTCATGTCGCACCCCCTGGCTGTCCTGTAACGACAATTGTATCATAAAGGGCAGAAAAATGCCAGAGGGCTTTTACCTAAATTGGGTTATGATTTTGGTGATTTGGGATAATGGTGACAGATTGAAAGAATTGTGGCTTTAAGCCCCGCCCCGTTTTATATCTGTTCCCGCCCGCCGCCCTTTAGGGTAAAGAGGGGGCAAAGCCCCCTCTTAAACACCCTTCTTCTTCGTTTAAACAATTGAGAGGTCTATCTTTCACGATTTGGGCTCAACATGCTCTAGGATAAATGCATCCAGACCTTGTTCATAATGTTTGCCTGAGGTGATGAATCCCTCATTATGAGTGCCAGAAATTTCGAGAAATTCCTTAGGCTCCTTGGCCATCTCGAATAGTTGGCGGCCGTGGCTAAAGGGCATTATTTCATCATCTCGGCTATGGACAATGAGAACTGGGCATTCTATTCTGCTCAGATACTCTGCTGTAGTGTATTGAAAACGCGACAAAAACCTAATAGGAAAGTAGGGATAGAGCGTGGCAGCGATGTCGGGAACAGAGGTGAATGTTGACTCAAGGATAAGCGCCCCTGGTCTGTGGCTCTGTGCAAGCCACGAGGCAACTGCACCCCCGAGCGACCGGCCGAAAACAACTACCTGGCTTGGTTCCACTTGACGTGTCTCAACTAAGTACTGCCACGCTGCCTCTGCATCTTGATACGTGCCCTGCTCGGTAGGCTTTCCCTCGCTTTGGCCATAACCTCGGTAGTCGAAGATGAAAACATCTAGTCCAAGTTGATGAAATATTTGAATGGACTCCAACCGGTGCGATATGTTGCCCGCGTTACCATGGCAAAATAGAATCACACCTCT
>JAUWGI010000041.1 GCA_030606505.1 Deltaproteobacteria bacterium | reverse complement strand
CGAGTTCGCCTCTACTCTGGAGCAGAGAAAAGAGCAGCTGGGAGATAAAGCCCTCGCCGATATGCACATCCACGTCTCGGGAATCGCCTACGGCCAGAAGGGGGAGCTGAAACACCTCAACCTCAAGGATTCCGACCTGCGCTATGTAGAGCTCCTCCAGGCGCTCAAGGACTATCAGGCTAAAGGGCTGCTAATCTGCGAAAGCCCCAGCCTCGAAGAAGACGCCCTGCTCCTCCAAGAGACTTATCAAAAGCTATAGAACTCCGCTTCCACGCAGCCCCAACCCCGAAATCAATAGAGTTAAGCAGCGGCGAATACGGGGCCCCCGCAAAAACAAGGTTTTTGTGGGTTAAAAGAGAATTCTAAACAACATCTTAATATTTACAAAGTATCATAAGCTCTAGGACAGGTACCCGGTACCAATTCACCATACCGGATGGGTATTGACATTTTTCCTATTGACAGCTAGTTCTGTTATAATATAAACGTAGAGGTGAACGGATGAAATCAGGCTGGATACGCAGTAGCTTAATATACGTCATTATTCTGGTGGCGGTGGTCGTCCTTCTCTACCAGTTTTTCCCCCTAACCCCCAAGCCGGTTGAAATCGGTCTGGATGAAGCCATCACCATGTCGCAGAACGGCCAGATTTCCGAGCTTGTAGTGGACAACAGCGAACTGCTCATCACCACCACTACGGACATTGAGATGAAGACCACCATCGGCAGCCTCACCCTGGTTGAGCTTCAAGAGCTGGGGCTTAACCTTGAGGGAGTGGACTACGAGGTAAAACCGTCCGGTTTCGACTGGGGTAGCCTGCTGATAGGCTTTATTCCCCTGATTCTCTTTGGTGTTTTATTATTCTGGCTATTCCGCAGGGCACAGGGGGCTAATAGTCAGGCGATGAGTTTTGGCCGCAGCCGCGCCCGGCTTTTCCCGGCCAGCACACCCACGGTGACCTTTGAGGATGTAGCCGGCGTGGAAGAAGCCAAGCAGGAGCTGTCCGAAGTGGTCGATTTCCTCAAGTCGCGGGAGAAGTTCCAGAAGCTGGGGGCACGCATCCCCAAGGGAATGCTATTAATAGGCCCGCCGGGCACGGGCAAAACGCTACTGGCCCGGGCGGTAGCCGGCGAAGCCGGAGTGCCCTTCTTCTCCATCAGCGGCAGCGAGTTCGTCGAGATGTTTGTCGGCGTCGGTGCCTCCAGGGTGCGCGACCTCTTCGACCAGGCCAGGCGCAACACCCCCTGCATTATCTTTATTGACGAGATTGACGCCGTCGGCCGCCACCGCGGTGCTGGCTTAGGCGGCGGCCACGACGAGCGGGAGCAAACCCTCAACCAGATTCTGGTGGAGATGGACGGCTTTGACACCAACACCAGTGTGATTATTCTGGCGGCCACCAACCGCCCCGATATACTAGACCCGGCCTTACTCCGCCCCGGCCGCTTCGACCGCCGGGTGGTCCTCGACCAGCCCGATATTACCGGCCGCTCTGCCATTCTTAAAGTTCACTCCAAGGGCAAGCCGCTGGCGGATTCGGTCAACCTGGAGGTGCTGGCCAAGCAGACGGTCGGTTTCAGCGGCGCCGACCTGGCCAACCTAATCAATGAGGCGGCTATTCTGGCGGCCAGGCGGGGCAAGACAGTCATCGAGATGGATGAGCTTGAGGAGTCCATAGACCGGGTGATTGCCGGCCCGGAGAGGAAGAGCCGGCGGATAAGCGTCAAGGAAAAGGAAATCACCGCCTACCACGAGGCGGGACACGCCCTGGTAGCCAAGATGCTGCACAACGCCGACCCGGTACACAAGATTTCAATAGTAGCCCGGGGCATGACGCTGGGGCACACCCGCCAGCTGCCCGTTGAAGACCGCTACCTGATGACCCGCTCCCAGTTCAACGCCATGATAGCCACCCTTCTGGCCGGACTGATGGCTGAGAAGCTGGTTTTCAGTGAAATTTCAACCGGCGCCTCCAACGATATCAGGCGGGCCACCGAGCTTGCCCGCAAGATGGTGACCGATTTCGGCATGAGCGATAAGCTGGGCCCACGGAGCTTCGGGGATAAACAGGAAATGGTCTTCCTCGGCCGTGAAATCTCGGAGCAGAGGGACTACAGCGAAAAGGTAGCCCAGGAGATTGACGAAGAAGTCCATGCTATCATTAAGCACGCCTATAACGAAGCCGAGCGGATTTTAACCAAAGACAAGAAAAGACTGGCCCATCTTGCCGAAAAACTGATAGCCCAGGAGACTATAGAAGGCGATGAATTAGAGGCCGCCTTTACCGAACCCCTAGGCACCAGGAAAAAGGCAGAAGCCCCCACCCCACCCCCGGCCCAACCGGCAGCAGAGCCTAAGGCCAAGCCGGCGCCCAGGAAAAGGGCGGCGCCCCAGATTGTCCCCAAGCAGGCCCCGGCCTCCTCATAAAGCTATGAGTGACAGCGGCGTGATTGAAATTACGCAGAAGCCAATCTCCCCGGAGCGGATAATCAACCAGGTCAAGACCGATGGCAGCGGCTGCGTGGTCACCTATGTCGGCCTGATTCGCAACTCCTCCCAGGGCAAAGCGGTGGCCTCGGTGGAGTACCAGGACACTAAAGGTAACGCCGCCGAAAAGCTCAAAGAAATAGCCGCAGAAATCAGGCAGAAGTGGCCCATAGAAGATATTGCCGTATGCCACCGGGTAGGCAAGCTTGAAGTTGGCGATATTAACTTTCTGGTGGCTATAGCCAGCGCCCACCGCCAGGAGGGTCTGGCCGCCTGCCAGTACGCCGTTGACCGCTTTAAAGAGCTGCTGCCGACCAAAAAGACAGAGACCTACACCAACGGCAGCACCTCGGTTACCTCCCTGTAGCCCAAACCCACCCTTGACACCACCCCAGCCAAGCGATAAAGTTGGGCTGTCACATGCCAGAAAGCAACTTTTCCGGGCCAGCGGTAGAGGTAAATAAGGTATCGTTCGCCTACGGCCGTCAGAAGGTGCTCGATGAATTTTCACTGGAGATTCCCGGCGGTATCAGCTTCGGCCTGCTCGGCCCCAACGGCGCCGGCAAAACGACATTAATCCGCCTGCTGGTCGGCCTGCTCAAAGCCAGAGCCGGCACCATCCTCACCTTAGGCCGCAAACCCTCCCCCAGAATAGCCCACCTCATCGGCTACATGCCCCAGCTGCCCTCCCTCTACGCCGAGCTCTCGGTTATCCAGAACGTGGAGTTCTTCGCCCGCATTTACCAGCTGACCGATAAAACCGAGCGCAGGCGGCGGGTAGAAGAGGTAATCAAGCTGGTCGATTTGTGGGAACACCGCCGTAAAAGCGCCATGAATTTAAGCGGCGGCATGAAGCAGAGGGCCAGCCTGGCCTGTGCCATCGTCCACAACCCGCCGCTGCTTTTCCTCGACGAGCCCACCGTCGGCCTTGACCCCGAACTGAGGGTCACCTTCTGGGAATACTTTACTGCCCTGACCAGGCAGGGGGCTACCCTGATTATCTCCAGCCACACCATGGACGACGCCGCCCACTGCGACCGCCTCGCCTTCATGCGCGACGGCCGGGTTATCGCTTTAGGCTCCCCCGATGAGCTGAGGCAGGCCACGGGGCAGGCCAAAGCCACCCTGGAAGACGCCTTCCTCTACTTTATTAAGCACGGCGGGGTGAATAAAAATGTCCAGTAGCACGCTGACCATCGCCAGCCGGATTATAAATCAGCTGATTCGCGACCGGCGCACCATAATATTAATCGTCGTCGTGCCCCTGGTGATAGCCAGCCTGGTCGGCGTCAGCGTCCCCGATAAAAGCATACTGGACTATACGGCCCCGGCCATACTGGCCGTGCTGATACTCTTCTTCGGCTTCCTGCTCACCGGCATCAGTTTCCTCAGGGAGCGCTCCCAGGGAACACTGGAACGGCTGATGGCCTCGCCGGTCTCCAGGCTGGATATAGTGGGCGGTTATCTGCTCGGTTTCCTGCTCTTTGCCGTGCTCCAGACCATGGTCTTGTTTTTCTATTTTATATACGTGCTCAATGTCAGCTTCTACGGCGACCTGTGGCAGATTCTCGTTTTCCAGGTCCTAATCGGCATCGGCGCCGTCTGTATGGGGACTTTCTTCTCGGTACTGGCTAAAAACGAATTCCAGATGGTGCAGTTCATCCCCATGATTATAGTGCCCCAGATGTTCCTCTGCGGGCTGCTCTGGCCGGTAAGCCAGATGCCGGAATACCTGCAGTGGCTGGCTAATGTCCTGCCCATGACCTACGGCGTGGAAGGCATCAGGGCACTGATGCTGCAGGGGCAGAACCTGCTGGATATAGGCAAAGATGTCGGCGTTCTGGCGGCATACGCCGTGGGCCTGCTGATATTAACCGCCCTTACCCTGAGGCGGAGCACCGGCTAGCTCCTGCGGTTGACCACGAAGTCGGTTATTTCCACCAGCGTTTTACGGACGGGACTGGCGGGCAGCAGTTCCAGCTTCTGGCGGGCCTGGTCACAGTAATCGGAGGCAACCCGGTAGCATTCCTCCACAATCGACGATTTAGCCACCATATCTATCGCCCGCTTTACCTTAACCTGCCTGGCCGCCTCGGCCATATCACGGTTATTGAACAGCTCTTTGACCGGGTTATCATCGGGATAGCGCTCCAGGAGCAGCATCGCCGGCAGGGTAAGCGTTCCCTGGGCCAAATCCGAGCCCACCGGCTTGCCCAGCTCCGCCTCGGTGCTGGTGAAATCGAGGACATCATCCACAATCTGGAAGGCAATACCCAGGTTGGTGCCATACCCCTTTAGCGCCTGGATAGACGCCTCCGGAGCCTGGCTCAGGATAGCCCCCGACTCGGTGGACATGGAGAACAGGGCGGCGGTCTTACCGGCAATCCGCTCAAAGTAGCGGTCGCGGCTCTGCTCCAGGTTAAAGGCGTCGAAGGTCTGCTTCAGCTCCCCGCTGGAGATAATCTGCAGGGTCTGGGCAAAGAGCCTGACTACCCGCAGGTTTCCGGTCAGGGCGGCAAACTCCCCCGCCTTGGCGAAGAGGTAGTCGCCCAGCAGCACCGCCCGGTCTTCACCCCAGAGGCTGTTGACCGTCGGCCGGCCCCGCCGCACCGAGGAGTTGTCGATGGCATCGTCGTGCACCAGGGTGGCGGTGTGCAGCAGCTCAACGGAGGTGGCCATGGGCAGGAGCCGGTCGAGGTCGTAGTTATAGAACCGGGCCGATAGAAAGGTAAGCGCCGGCCGGATGGCTTTGCCGCCGAGCAGGATATGCCGCAGCAGCTCGGCCAGGCCGCGAAAGTCGACCTCGGTGACCGCCTTTATCTGGCTCTCTACTCTGGCTAAATCTTCCTTAACCGACTGATAAATCTGGTCTAACTGCAACAATCGCCCCCTTAAATCTTACCCCACGAAATCCTGATTTCGTGGGGGCCCCTTAATCAGGCTTACCCAGCCGGGCTGTCTCCTCCTCAACCAGCTTGTCGTCCAGCTTGGTAAACAGGGGCCTGGGCTCTAATAGCTTTTGCCCCGCCGGCAAATCCTGCCAATTCCAGCCATAATCTTCTACCTTACCCTCAAAGCCAAGGTACTCATGCAGTTTCTGGGAACTGAAAGGTAAGAAGGGATACAGCATCGTTTTTAGCTGAGAAATTACGTTGAGCGCTACATACAGCGAGTTAGCCGCCGTCTTCCGGTCTTCTTTAATTACTTTCCAGGGCGACTCTTCATCAAGGTAACGGTTCGCCTGGTGGGCTACGGACATAGATAAAGTTAACGCCATCTTAAAATGGCATTGAGAAAGCTTGTTGTCCACATCATTAAACTTGGCAAAGGAGTCTAATTCTAACTGCGTTGGTGTTCTTTCCTTAATACTGCCGAGACCCATATCATCACAAGTAGGCACGCTACCCTCGAAGTTGCGGTAGGTAAAGGTGAGCACCCGGTGGGCCAGGTTGCCGTAGGTGGCCACCAGCTCGTCGTTGTTACGGCGCAGGAACTCCCGCCAGGAAAAATCGGTGTCCCCGCTCTCGGGCATATTTATCGATAGCAGGTAGCGCAGCGGGTCGGGCTCATACCGGGAAAGATATTCGGGCAGCCAGACCGCCCAGTTGCGGCTGGTGGAAAGCTTCTTGCCCTCGATGGTCAAAAACTCGTTGGCCGGCACATCGTAGGGGAGGTTAAGCCCCCTGCAGCCCATCAGCATCGCCGGCCAGATGAGGGTGTGGAAGGGGATATTATCCTTGCCGATGAAATAATAGCTCTTGGCTTTATCATCCTCCCAGAAGGGGCGCCACCCCTCCCCATCCCCGCTGGTTTTGGCCCACTCCTTAGAAGCCGACAGGTAGCCGATAACCGCCTCGAACCAGACGTAGATGCGCTTGTCCTCGAAGCCCTTAACCGGCACGGCCACCCCCCAATCGATGTCGCGGGTGATGGCCCGGTCTCTCAGCCCCTCTTTCAGGTAGCGTTTACTGAGATTCATGACATTAGGCCGCCAGTGGCTCTGTTTCTTCACCCAGTCGCCAAGCTGTCTCTGGAAGTCGGAAAGCTTAAAGAAAAAATGCTCCGAGTCCTGGAACTGGGGCGTGCCACCGCAGAGGCGGCAGCGGGGGTCGACCATCTCCCCCGGGTTTATCGGCTTGCCGCAGTCGTCGCACTGGTCGCCGCGGGCACTAGTAGAGCCGCAGAACGGGCAGGTGCCCTCGATATAGCGGTCGGGCAGGTAGCGCCGGCACTGGGGGCAGTAGGGCTGGGAAACGGTGGCTTTATAGAGATAGCCCCCCTCCAGCAGCTTGAGGAAGATGTCCTGGGTAACTTTAGCGTGGTTTTCGGTGCCGGTGGTGGTGAACAGGTCAAAGGATATACCCAGCCGCCGCCACGACTCGAGGAACTCCTGGTGATACTTAGTAGCTATCTCCCCCGGCTTTTTCCCCTCCTGCCCCGCCCTGATGGTTAT
>JAUWGI010000022.1 GCA_030606505.1 Deltaproteobacteria bacterium | reverse complement strand
AAGAGAGAATTAAGAGAGGTAAGACCTCTGTAGGGTGGGTTAGGGTGGGAAGTAGAACACCCGCTAACAGGGGGTGGGGGTGTATCCCCCCATAAAAGGAGTTTAAAGAGAGGTCTAACCTCTGTAGGGTGGGAGGGTGGGAAGCAAAACCTCGGTTAGACAGGGGGAGGGTTGCTCAGCAAATGTCTAAAGCTATTTGACCAGTTTAAATTCTCGCCATATAATTCTTATGTATGGGAAATTCGGAAATACCAAGGGTTGCTTTAGACACAGTGGGCTGCAAGCTCAATCAGGCTGAGACTCAGCTTTTAGCCCGCCAGTTTGCCCGGGCGGGGTATCGGCTGGTACTGCCTGATGACGGGGCTGACGTCTATGTGCTCAATACCTGCACCGTGACCCATGTCGCCGACGGCAAATGCCGCCGCCTGCTAAAGCAAGCCCGCCGCTGTAATCCCGACGCCCTGGTGGTGGCTATTGGCTGCTACGTGGAGCGTGCCCGCCAGGAACTGGCTCAGATTAAAGGTATTGATTTTGCCCTGGACAACAGCCAGAAGATGGATTTACTGCCCCGCCTTGAGGAGTCCGGGCGGCTCAGCCACCCTGCCGCCGGGGCAGTTTCAACCCACGCCGATTTCAGGACTCGTGCCTTCATCAAGGTTCAAGACGGCTGTAATAACTTCTGCTCTTACTGCATCGTCCCTCTGGTGCGGGGCAGGGAGAAGAGTCTGCCTTTAAAGCAGGTTATTGATGAGGTCAGGCACCGCGTTGCCGACGGTTACAAAGAGGTGGTGCTCACCGGCACCGAGATCGGCTCATATAATCATGAAGGGGCTGGCCTGAGGGAACTGCTCCAGCGTATTTTAGCGGAGACTGAGGTAGCCCGGTTAAGGCTCTCCTCCCTCCAGCCCCAGGAAATAACCCCCGAGCTTATTGAGATGTGGCGCGACGGGCGGCTGTGCCGCCAGTTTCACCTCTCTTTGCAGAGCGGCAGCGATGCCGTGTTAAAGCGGATGAAGCGGCGCTATACTACTACCGATTATAAGCGGGCGGTAGACTTAATAAGGAAGGCTGTGCCCGGCGTGGCTATCACCACCGATGTTATCGTCGGCTTCCCCGGCGAGACTGAAACCGAGTTTGAGCAGAGCTATAATTTCTGTAAGCAGATGCAGTTTGCCCGCATCCACGTCTTTAGCTATTCCCCCCGCCCCGGCACCCAGGCCGCCACCATGTTCCACCAGGTGGAAGTCAAGGCCAAGCGGGAGCGGAGCCGGAGGATGCTGGCTCTGGGCAAGGCGTGCCTCCGCGATTTCGGGCGCCGGTTTCTGGGCAAGACGGTGATGGTATTGTGGGAAAAGGAAACCTGCGGCGTCTGGTCCGGCCTTACCGATAACTACATCAGGGCGTACACCAAAAGTGACGAGGATTTAACCAATCAACTGCTGCCGGTAAGGCTGGTGGAATAAGGCTTTATATATCCACCCCCAGCACAACTGAAGTCTCAATCTGGCGCCGGGGGATGTCCCAGTATGTCTCCAGCAGTTCGTCCTTATTTTTCTCCAGGTTGAAGCCGTGCTTCTGGTAGAATTCGATTGCCCAGCGGGCGTCAGCCCAGGTTCCTACCAGCAGGCGGGAAGTGTTAACCAACTCCTTCATGTGGTCCAGGAGTTTACTGCCAATCCCCTTTTTCTGCCACTCAGGTAATACATAGGCATGGCGGATAAGGGTCACATCCTTGATTGGTTGGAACCCCATCACCCCCACCAGTTCCCCGTCCTCCTCCCAGCCGAAAAAGCTCATCCGCTTCATTTCATGCTCAAGCTCTTCCCGGGGCATGTAGGGCTGAGGGTAGCAATCGGCAGGGATAGCACCCTCATAGGCTCTGGCGGCCCCATTAATAATAAGGTATATCCGGTCGAAATCCTGCGGCTGGCACTGGCGAATCATCGCCCTCAGTATAATCAGTCAGCGGGGAGGCGGTCAACTTTACCCCCCCCCACCCGGCAGCAGGGTGTCACCCCCCACCCTTGTTGCCAAAAGGGTAATATTTTGACCACTGGCGTCTTACCCCTTTGTACTAATGTTGAATAGTACTTGAGTTTACTACCCTATTGACAAAAGACATCTAAATGGTTTAAAATGTGACCACTGGCATTTTTCCCTGTGCGGGTAGGATATAACTTTATGGTTTAGCGGGTATGCCAGTTGTGGTGGGGGTGCTTCTACTGATTGCCTGGATAGCAGTAGAAGGGTTTGAAAACTGAAGAATAGGTGAATGCTATGCCGCGTGTGAGAGGCCTACCTCCAGTTGGTAATACCTGTTATATATCAGAGAAACAACCCCCCGATTCCACTATTGAAATCCAAGAAGCCGAACGCATCATCCTCGAAATACATGACGGACCTGCCCAGACGCTAACCTCTGCCTTCCAGTACCTTCAGACGGTTGACCAGATTGCCCGCCCTTATTTTATCCAGCGCCCGGAATTAGACCGGTTATTCAGCAGGGCAGTGGGGCTGGTAAGACAGGCCGTTCGGGAGACCAGGGAGATAATCAATGGCACTGTCCCGGAGGCACTTGAAGCTCATGGTCTGGTGGTGGTGGTGCGGCAGGAGCTGAAGCGGTTCGAGGAAGAAACTGGTTGCAGGGTTGAGTTCTATTCCGGCGCCTGGCCCACTCTTCACGGGCAGGCGGAGCTGGCTATTTACCGCATTATACACGAAGCGGTTAACAATGTAAGGAATCACGCCCAATCGTCCAGGCTTGAGATAGAGATGAACCAGAAAGGAAAGCGTCTCCTGGTAAGAGTAAAGGACTGGGGCATCGGGTTCCCGCTCGATAAACTGGAGCCATCCCCTTTCAGTAGTTCCCTGGGACTGTTAAGTATGCGCCGACGCACCGAGCTTCTGGGAGGCATTTTCAGTATAAGTACAGCTCTGGGCAAGGGCACGGAAATTACAGTTGATATTCCCTGGCGTAAATGAACAGGAGTGAGTATGGGGAAAATAAGAGTACTGATTGTGGACGACCATCCGGTAGTTCTAGAAGGACTTCATACCATGCTGTCCACTGACCGCAATATAGAGATTGTTGGTGAAGCCTGCGATGGTACCGAGGCGGTGACCATGGTGGAGGATAAAGAGCCCAATGTGGTGCTGATGGACATTCGCATGCCCAATATGGATGGCGTTCAGGCTATCCGCCGCATTAAACAACAGTCCTCCTCTACGGCAGTTATCGTGCTCACCATGTATGACACTGATGCCTACGTCGTTGATGCGGTGCGGGCCGGAGCCAGCGGCTACCTGCTTAAGGACGCCACCCGGGAGCTGGTGGTTGACACTATACGGGCGGTGAACAGCGGCGCCACGCTGATTAAAACCAGCCTCTTCACTGAGGCGATATCCTCCTTAGGACAGTCGCAGAAGGGGCGTCAGCCGGCGGAGGTAAGTTCCCCCGAAGGGGGCATGGAGCGGCTTACAGCCCGGGAAAGGGAGGTACTCAAGCTGGCGGCGGTGGGGTATAGCAACAAGGATATAGCCAAGGATCTCAATATTACCCAGGATACGGTGAAAAAGCATATGCAGAGTATCATGGGTAAATTACATGCCTCCAGCCGGATTCATGCCGCCATACAGGCAACTCGGGCTGGCATTATAAAATACTAGACTATTTTCGGGTAGTGGGTAATACCCACCCGCAGGAGGAATAGTGGAAGGCAAGATTACACCAATGGGGGTTGTGATACCAGGAGTCAACAATTATGCTATATATAGCCAATTGTCTCCCGTTTGTCAACACAGCCTGCTGGAAATAGTAGTATTTGCCTCTGGTATAGAAGGGCAGTTAATGAATAGTTTTGAGTTGTTTGGAACGGATTTCGGGCAAGACGACGTTGGACAACAGAATAAGAAAACACAGCGCACCTTTATTGACGATATTAATGCCATAGCCTACGGGGTGGCGGCCTGGTTCGAAGAGAACGCCGGTTACTCGGAGAATGTAACCGGAATGACGATAGAAATCGCCCGGAAGCTGGGGGTGCCGGAGAAGGATATAAAGAAGTGGGCGGCTCGCCGCTCAACCTTAAATGCGGGGAGGATTAAGCCGATCAGGACCCTCCTGCAGAAGCTCTGCTCAGAGCCGGCCACCGGCGAGTTGAGGCTGAGAAATCTCAAAAGGGATAACTAAGGGTGACAGAGACGCCAGACGCAGGTCGGGAAATAATCTTGATGAGGGAGGTGTAACTGCCGCATAGTTGATAGTTTTACCTGGCGTGCCTTCAACGCCTTTACCACGGAGGCATGCTCCCTTTGCAGCGCCCCGGGGTGATGAGGACCTGCTCAAAAAATAAAAAAAATTTTATAGGGGCACTGGCTATCTTCATATCTCGGGGCGCTAAATAAAACATCAGCGGCGGTGTGGGGAAGTGATTAATGTACGGCAAGTATATTTACGGAATTATCATTGGCAGCGGTGATACCGTCCTAGGCGTCAGGGGGCTGGTGGGCACCAGTCTGGTGTACACAGTAGCCTATGAGGGCCTTGCTTGTGTGGTGAGCGACTACGCCGGCGGGAATTTTGACTTGATGTCCAAGGAAGAACTGGCGCGGTGCCTGATGACACACCAGGTAGTAGTGGAGCAGGTGATGAAGAAGCATCAGGTCTTACCGTTGAAGTTCGGTACGGTGCTGGCCACCTCCGACGAGGTACACGCACTGCTGGTCCAGGGTCACCCGCAGTTTTTTCTCACCCTGCTCTGGATTCAGGATAAGGTAGAGGTAGAGGTGGTGTCTACCTGGGCTGGTGGGCAGGTGATAGAGGGAAACGGAGCCGGTCTGGAAATGTTGCCTGCTGAAGAGCCCCTCCCCCCGGAACGGGTTGAGGTATCTAAGACGCAACGCCGCCAGACCTACCTGGAGCGGATGATAGGCTTTCTCAAGCCGGTGTCGATTGATATTCAGCCCCACCCTTTTAACTCGGGCAGGATGGCGGTGAGCGTAGCCTTCCTGGTGGATGAAGCCAGTCTGGATGCGTTTCACGGGCGTATCAAGCAGCTGAACGCCCTCTTCTACAACCAGATTGACTTCCAGGTCATCGGTCCCTTACCCCCTTATAGCTTCGCCACGGTGGAGGTCAACCGGCCCAGCCCGGAGGCAATAGATGAAGCCAAACAACTCCTTAACTTAAGCGAGGTCGTTGGCGAGGTTGAGGTAAGGAAGGCATACCGCCGTTTGGCGGCTGAAGTCGGCTCCGACCGGAGGCTGGGGGATAAGCTGTCCGGGGCACGGTTAGTGGCACTGCGCCGGGCATCGGACCTGCTGGTGGCTTACTGCCGGGGGCAGGCCGAAAAGGACGGCAGTTTCTTAATCAGCATCAGGCGCTCCCGCAGCGACGAGGTTCAACCGCTCCGCCTGGTTGAAATCGGGGCTTAAGACGGCAGGCTAAGAGCACACTTCAGGTGTTATAATATCTCTAGATGATAGAAGACAGCCTGTCCCCCACTGCTATTACCGATGGTTTAGCCACCCGCTTTATCGGTCAGGAGGTTAGCTATTATCCCAGCTTGCCCTCAACCAATGATGTCGCCAAGCGCCGGGCTCAAGAAGGGGCAAAGCAGGGGACGGTCATCATCGCTGAAGAACAGACCGCGGGCAGGGGTAGAATCAGGCGTAGCTGGCTATCACCCCGGGGCAGTATCGCCCTGTCTATAATTCTCTACCCCCCGCTGGCTTACCTCCCCTCCCTTATCATGGTTGCCTCTCTGGCCGTCGCCGGCAGCATCGAGCAGGTCACCGGCCTGAAAGCGCAGATCAAGTGGCCCAACGACGTGCTGGTCAACGGCAAAAAGGTATGCGGCATTCTGGTGGAAAGCGATGTCAGGGGAAATAAGGTGGACTATGCCGTTATCGGCATCGGGGTAAACGCTAACCTCAAGCTCTCGGAATTTCCCCAGATTGCCCCGATGGCGACCAGCCTCTCCCAGGAGCTGGGCCGGAATGTCTCCCGCCGGGAAATGATACGGAGCCTCTTGACCGAAGCCGAAAGACTCTATCTGGCTTTACCGGCCGGGGACTCGGTCTTTAAGCAATGGCGGGACAACTTAGTGACCCTGGGCAAGAAGGTCCAGGTCAGCTCAGGAGAGGCCACCTATAAAGGTACCGCTGAATCGGTAGCCAGCGATGGCAGCCTGCTCCTGCGTCAGCCCGACGGCAGCCTGCTTAAAATCGTCGCCGGAGACGTCACCCTGCGCCAGTAAATAAGCCCTCCCGGAGCCGGCACTGCCGGCCCCGGGTATACTCTCTCTAATAGCTCGGTCTATCCCCGGCTACTGGCTACTTTTTTTCATCGCCATCTTTGGGCATAAACATCTTGATCAGGTCAATGGGCAGCGGGAATATCAGGGTGCTGTTTCTTTCGGTGGCAATCTCGGTCAGCGTCTGCAGGTAGCGAAGCTGCAGGGTAACCGGCTCCTTGGCGATAACGGCACCGGCTTCAGCCAGCTTCTCCGAGGCCTGGAACTCGCCTTCGGCGTGGATTATCTTGGCTCGCCGCTCTCTCTCCGCCTCGGCCTGAGCCGCCATCATCCGCTTCATTTCTTCAGCGAGCTCGACCTCCTTAATCTCCACCGTGCTCACCTTCACCCCCCAGGGGTCGGTATGCTCGTCGATTATCTTCTGCAGCGCCTGATTAAGCTTTTCCCTTTCCGTCAATAGCTCATCGAGCTCGGATTGCCCCACTACATTCCGCAGTGTGGTCTGGGATATCTGCGAGGTGGCTCTGATGTGGTCCAGCACCTTGATTACCGAAGCCTCAGGGTCAACCACCCGGAAATATACCACGGCGTTTACTCTCACCGTGACATTGTCCCTGGTGATTATCTCCTGTGATGGCACATCCATGGTCACTACGCGCAGGTCCACCCTCTGCATGCTGTCGATAAAGGGGATGATGAAAAACAGCCCCGGCCCCTTGGCTCCCACCAGCCGCCCCAGCCGGAAAACAACCCCCCGCTCATACTCCTTGACAATCTTGATTGACATGGGCAGAAGAATGAGCACCACAACAACGATTACTCCGATAAGAATTGGGTTCATCTACTTACCTCCTTTTTCCTTTTTAGTGACATAAAGTTTCAAGCCGTCGACCTTGTTTATAATAACCTCCTCTCCCTTGGCCACCCTTCCTTTCTCCGAGATTGCCGTCCACCGTTCACCCTCAACGAAAACTACTCCTTTAGGTTCCAGGACAATATCAACCTCGGCCGTCCTTCCTACCAGCTCTTCCCTGCCGGCAGCTGCCTGGTGGCGGTGGGCTCGAATTCCCAAAATAATTGTCAAGGCAAGGAAAGCAGCAATACAAATTACCACCAGGACAACCAGCAATGGGTCTACTTGAAACCAACTTTGGTCTATCTGAAACAATGGAGACCTCCCTCGAAATAAGATTTCGGAATAGTTATAAGCCGGGCTAAAGCAATCATACCGATACTAATTGGGCTCATTTGTTTACCCCTTTCGTTGTTTTTTGATTACTCGTAGCGTTAAACCATCAACCTTGGTTATAATCACTTCCTCGCCGGGTTTCACCCGGCCCTTCTCTACTACTGCCGTCCAGAGTTCACCCTTGAACATGACTTCCCCTTCGGGTCCCAGGGTGGCCTTAACCATGGCCGTCTTGCCTATCAGTTCCTCCCAGCCGGTGGCTGCCTGGCGGCGGTGAGTCCGCACCACCTTCTGGATGACAAAGGCGAAGAAGCCGGCAATCACGATTACCACCGCGGCAATCAGCCACGGGTCGACATAAAACAACGGACTCCCGCGGGGAAACAAAATCAGCGAGCCGATAATCAGGGCAATTATGCCCCCGGCGGTAAATAGACCGAAGCTGGTGGTGAGCACCTCGCCGATGAAGAGGCCGAAGGCGAGCAGGATAAGCAGTATGCCTCCCCACCGGGCGTCGAGTACGCCCAGGGAATAGAAAGCAAGGAGCAGGCTGATAGCCCCGGCGATTCCGGGGAAGAACATCCCCGGGTTGTAAATCTCGGCGATAAGGCCCAGGCTGCCCACGCTGAGCAGGATATAGGCGATGTTGGGGTCGCTGATGGCATGCAGGAAGCTCTCGATGTAGTTCATCTCATCCCTGACCAGCTGGTGGCCGCTGGTATTGATGGTCACCGTAGCCCCGTTGGCCAGAGTAACCTCCCACCCGTCAATCTGGGCAATGAGGCTCTCCAGGTTATCTACCCGCAGGTCGATGAGGTTGACGTTCAGGGCATCGACATCGGTGAAGGACTTGCTCTCGGTAACCGCCAGCTGGGCTTCCTCCATGTTACGC
>JAUWGI010000016.1 GCA_030606505.1 Deltaproteobacteria bacterium | reverse complement strand
TCCAGCTCTATGGCAACAACATCGATACGCCATAGCTGGGGGAGGTTATCGTGGCTCTGCTGGTAGCGGGCGGCCACCGTCCTCAGTTTTTCCCTTTTAGCCGCCGTAATCGACTCCTCCGGGGTGCCGAAGGCCAGGCTTCTTTTAGTCCTTACCTCAATAAAGACCAGGTAGTCTTTGTGCCGGGCGACGAGGTCGATTTCACCCTCAGGGCAGCGGTAGTTGGCTTCAAGGATGCGGTAGCCGCGCTTTTTGAGGTAGTCGCTGGCCAGTTTTTCGCCCAGGATGCCGGTATCTCTACGCCTCATTTCTTTATTAGTAACCCCATCCCCTTCTTCCCCTTCCCCTTAACAAGGGGAAGGGGAAGAATGTTTATTGAGAGGGGCTTCGCCCCTCTCAGGCTCCCCGTTAGATTAATCCACCCCTATTCCCCCCACCCCTAAAGAGAAATTGATAGAAGTATCACTTCTGTAGGGTGGGTCAGGGTGGGTAGATAAACACCCTCTCAGACTCCCCATCATATTAATTTCCCCAACCAGCCCCCCTAAAGCTGGATATAGGTCTTGGGGTCGAAATTGGTGGCGAAAGTCCAGACGGTAGCCATACCTTTGAGCCGGTAGACCGCTATTGCTCCGTAGCCGTTCTTTTCTACCTGCGATTTTAAGAACGGGCGCTGGGCGATTATCTCCTTTTTCAATTCCAAATCATCCGCGACCTCAACGGCGCCGCTTACCCTTACCTGGATACCATCCTTGGCGTTATGGAAACACAGCTCCACGTTGGGATTGGCTGATAGTTGCTTATATACGTCTTTATAGGTAGACGTCTGGATAATAATGCCGTTTTCGTCGGCCTTAACTATACCCATAGCGCGCACGCGGGGTTTGTTGCCTTCCACGGTAGCGAGGTAAGCATCTAGATTGGCGTTTATAAAGGTAAGTATTTCAGCTTTAGTCATAATAGACCTCCTTTTTTCTTATTCTTAATTGTCTTGCTTCCCCCACCCATCCCCTTTAAAGGATTCTCAATCTTCCCATACCCACCCGCCCAAAAAGGCCTCACTTCTGTAGGGCGGGTCAGGGTGGGAAGCTAAACACACTCTAAAAACCGGGCTAACCCCTCCCCTATCCATATCTTACTCCCCGGACAAACGCCCGTAGAGTATAATGTCCTTTACAGGACTAAATGACTGGCGGTGGATGGGGCACGGCCCCAGCCGGGAAAGGCAGGCAAAGTGCTCACTGGTGCCGTAGCCCTTGTGCCGGGCCAGCCCGTAGCCGGGGTAGATTCTGTCAAAGCCCACCATGAGCCGGTCACGGGCTACCTTGGCAATAATAGAGGCGCAGGCTATAGAGAGGCTCAAGCTATCGCCGTTGGTTATCCCCTTCTGGGGCAGCCTGACCTCGGGAAGGCGCATATAGTCTATGAGCAGTGACTCAGCCGGCGGTGAAAGTTGCTCTATGGCCTGCTTCATGGCCAGGCGGGTGGCTTCAACTATACCCCTTTTATCTACCAGGTGATGGGGGGTGGCGCCGATGCCTATGGCAACGGCCACCTGGTGGATATGGTGAAAGAAAAGCTCGCGTCTGTCCGGGGTCAGCTGCTTGCTGTCCTTAACCTCGACCAGCCAGGGTGAAGCTAAATCACGGGGCAAAATAACGGCGGCGGCGACCACCGGGCCGGCCAGGGCGCCGCGACCGACCTCATCAACACCAGCGATGAGCCGGTAGCCCTGCGCCTCCAGCAGCTCCTCTTCAATGAAGGACGGCATCTATTATTCCCCCACCCAGGACGACTTCGTCCTGGTAGAAGACTACCGATTGCCCGGGGGCAATCGCCTGCTGGGGCTCGTCAAAGCGGACCTCGGCCCTATCATTGATATGAAGCTCGGCGGCTGCCTCCGGTGCCTTATAGCGGACTTTAGCCGTTATACTTACTGGCCCGGCGGGGGCTTTGCCCGATACCCAGTTCAGCTGGCTGGCCAGGAGCACGCTGTGCAAAAGCTGGTCTTTGCTGCCCACCACCAGCCGGTTGTTGGCCGCGTCCAGCTCTATCACGTACAGCGGCTCGGTTGAGGTAAGCTCCAGACCCTGCCTCTGCCCCACCGTGTATTGAGCCAGGCCGTTGTGCTGGCCCAGCATCTTGCCCTTTATGTCAACAATATCCCCAGGCTGGAACGAGATATACTGGGCGATAAAGGAGCGGTAGTCATTATCGGGGATAAAGCAAACGTCCTGGCTTTCACTCCGGCTTAACGTAGGCAGGCCCAGCTCGCCGGCAATCTTTCTGACCTTTTCTTTGCTCAGCTCTCCCAGGGGCAGCAGCAGGTGCTCAAGCTGTTTTTGCCCCAGCGTGTAGAGAAAATAGCTCTGGTCTTTATCCTGGTCGGTGGCTTGCCGCAGGCGGTAGCCGTCCGGCACGGACTCTATCCGGGCATAGTGGCCAGTGGCCAAGTATTCAGCGCCCGCTTCCAGCGCCCTGTCCAGAAGCAGGCCGAACTTCACCCGCTGGTTGCAGACGATACAGGGGTTGGGCGTCCGCCCCCGGCTATATTCCTGGCTGAAATAGTCCACCACCAGTCGGCGGAATTCCTTGGCTAAGTCCACCTGCTGGAAAGGTATATCCAGAAGCTGGCAGGTGCGCTTCAGCTCGGAGATGGTGCTTTTCAGGTCAGGGTCCGGCCACAGCCTGGCGTGGATGCCGCTGACCTCGTAGCCGGCCTGTTTCAGCAGGGCCGCCGTCACCGAGGAGTCCACCCCACCGCTCATGGCTACCGCCACCCGCTTTTGAGGCATTTTTTACCGTTCCTCTCCTCTTAACATAACCAGAAAAACAAATCCCCCAAGCTACCCAGCTTCGAATTGTTTCCCAATTTTTAAATTAGGTTTTTTGTCGTTTTTACCCTTTGCCAGCAGCCGGCTCACCCGCTGCCAGATAATATCTGCTATCTTCCGCCTGGATTGGCTGGCGTCCACCACCAGCCATCGTCTCGGCTCAGCGGCGGCCAGTTCGAGATAGCCTTCCCTTACCTTATGATGAAAGGCTGTTGTCTCCTGCTCAAAGCGGTCCTGCTTTCTGGCTACCTTGCGGGCAAGCCCCTCCTCCACCGCTATATCCAGCAGAATGGTCAAATCAGGCTTCAGTCCCTGAGTAGCCGCTTTATTAGTTGCCTTGACCATGGCCAGATCCAGTTCCCGCCCGTAGCCCTGATATACAGTGGTAGAGTCGGCATAGCGGTCACAGATAACCGCCTTCCCGCTTTTAAGATTAGGCTGGATTACCTCGGCTACCAGCTGGGCGCGGGAGGCGTTGAACAGCATCAGTTCCGTCAGCGGCGATATGTAGGCATCTTGAGCCCATTTCAGCCAGTGACCAAGCCTTTCACCAAAAGGGGTGCCCCCTGGCTCGTGGGTCAACAGGGCAGGGACAGCTAACTCCGATAGCCTTCTGAATAGCGCTTTAGCCTGGACACTCTTACCACTCCCCTCCCCTCCCTCAAAGGTAATGAATAGAGACATAATCCCCTACCCTTTATAAATCCTCACCCTTCTATCAGGGTCTTTGCCCGTGCTTTGTGAGGGCAGCTTATTTCTTTCGGCTATGAGGTGTTGCAGCCGCCGGATATAGGCGCTCTGCGGGCTGAGTTCCACCGCTTCCTGCCCGCCCTGCACCTGGGTAACCGCTTCTTCCGCCTCAGTCATAGCAGATTTAAACAGGTCTGCCTTTCCCATATCGGCTCGGGGATAAATAGTATTCAGCAGCTGCCGGAACTGAGCCGGGGTGTTACTTCTGAGAACATAAATGGGCAGGCTAGCCGCTTCGGCATCCCTGACCTTCTGTGGTTTGCGGCGGTAATGGCTTTTAGGAGTCACCAACAAATTAGCCTCGTTCAAACTATCGACTATATCCGGGCTCAGTTGCATGTCCTTGGCTATCTGTTCCATCCGCCCCCGGTTCACCCCGAAGAGATAGAGCTTAGGCGGGCTGTCTCCCCTGGCCTGAGGCTTGACTCTGGCGGTTCTTTCTGTTGTGGCCGCTGGTAACTCTTTTTTGCTTCTGACTTCCCCACTCTCATCCAGCCAGCGAACCTCAGTGGCTACCAGTTGACCCCGCAGCAGGGCATCAACCGCCTGGCTGACATCAGGATGAATGGCTACTTTGTCCCGGTCCTGAATTTCGACCACAATATCAAAAGTAGGCGGTGCCTTACGCTCTAGTATAGACTTCTGGGTACCCCTCCGCCTGGCCTCCTCATCACCCAGGGTTACTGCCTGGATGCCTCCAATCAGGTCGGCAAGGGTTGGGTTCATCATCAGGTTTTCCAAGGTGTTACCATGAGCAGTGCCCACCAGTTGAACCCCACGTTCAGCGATAGTTCGAGCTGCCTGGGCCTCAAGCTCAGTGCCAATCTCGTCAATAACGATTACCTCAGGCATATGGTTCTCCACGGCTTCAATCATCACCGCATGCTGCATGGTGGGGGTAGTTACCTGCATGCGGCGGGCATGTCCTATGGCGGGGTGGGGAATATCACCGTCACCGGCAATCTCATTTGAGGTATCCACGATAATCACCCGTTTATCAAGGTCATCGGCCAGCACCCGTGCTACCTCACGTAGCATAGTTGTTTTACCCACTCCGGGACGGCCTAAAAGCAGGACACTTTTGCCCAATTGAATAAGGTCTTCAATAACCTTTATTGTGCCAAAGACGGCTCTACCCACCCGACAGGTCAGCCCAATGATGCGCCCCTTACGATTGCGAATGGCTGAGATACGGTGCAGGGTGCGCTCAATGCCAGCACGGTTGTCATCACCGAAGCTGCTGACACGGGAAGCCACGTAATCAATATCCTCCTGGTCAACTTCCTTGGGGTTGAGAATCACTTCCCTAAGGGGAAAGCGGGCTTCGGGGGGACGACCCAGATCAAGGATTACCTCTAGAAGCTCACTGATGTCCTTCTGTCGGCGTAATGGCTGGCGAATATGTGGCGGCAGAACATTAACCAGCGCATCAAGGTCGTCAGTGATTACCTTCTGCAAAGTTACCCTCCAGATTCACGACTTCCGGAGACGATATCCAGAAAATATCGGTGAAATCTCAGGTCGCTGGTCAACTCGGGGTGAAAAGCGGAGACCAGTAGCTTACCTTGCCTGGCAGCGACGGCAGTGCCATCAGCTAACTTAGCTAATATTTCCGCTTTACCATTTACCTGTTTAATTACCGGAGCTCGAATGAACACAGCCGGAAACGGTTTTTCTCCCAGCACCGGTATTGATAGCTCGGTCTCAAAGCTTTCTCTCTGCCGGCCAAAGGCATTACGGCTAACAGTTATCTCCATAACCCCCAGAGGCGCTACATCCGAGTCTAAAATCTGGATGGCCAGAAGTATCATACCGGCACAGGTACCGAATATGGGCAATCCGCTTTGGGCCAGATTCTTCACCTCGGTCATCAAGTTGTAAGTCAGCATCAACTTGCTGATGGAGGTGCTCTCCCCACCAGGAATGATTAGCCCGTCCAAACCGGCTAGTTCTCGGGGTAAGCGGACGGGCAAAGTATCTACCTTCAGTTGGCGCAACATATCTATGTGCTCAACAAAGGCTCCCTGCGCGGCAAGGACGCCGATTTTCATGTTACCACCCTCTAGACGCCAGCAGTTCTTCAGTGGGGATTTGCTTCATATCCAGCCCAGGCATGGCTTCTCCCAGGTTCTTGGAGACCTCGGCAATGATTTTAGGGTCTTGAAAGTGGGTGGTAGCCTCAACTATAGCCTTGGCTCTGACCTCGGGGTTAGAGGACTTGAAGATACCCGAGCCGACAAAGACGCCGTCAGCGCCCAGCTGCATCATCAGGGCGGCATCAGCGGGAGTGGCTACCCCACCAGCGGCAAAATTAACCACCGGCAGTTTCCCGGCTTTATGCACCTCAGCTACCAGCTCAAAGGGGGCTCTCATCTCCTTAGCCTGTGCCATCAGCTCCCCCTGAGGGGTATTGGCCAGTTTACGGATGCTGTCCGTTACCGCCCGCATATGCCTGACCGCTTCTACAATATTACCGCTACCGGCTTCGCCCTTGGTTCTAATCATAGCCGCCCCCTCCCCGATACGCCGCAACGCCTCACCCAAATCCCGGCAGCCGCAGACAAAAGGAACCTTAAAATCATGCTTCCAGACATGGTGGCTTTCATCAGCCGGGGTAAGCACCTCCGACTCATCGATAAAATCTACACCCAGAGCCTCAAGCGCCTGTGCTTCTACAAAATGACCGATACGGCACTTGGCCATCACCGGTATAGAGACTGCCTTCATGATAGCTTCGATAACGGTTGGGTCAGCCATGCGGGCCACACCCCCGGCCGCTCTAATATCGGCGGGGACTCTTTCCAGTGCCATCACAGCGCAGGCGCCAGCCTCCTGGGCTATCTTGGCGTGCTCGACGCTGACCACGTCCATAATGACTCCACCCTTTAACATCTGAGCAAGCCCGGTTTTTACCTTCCAAGTACCGGTTCCCATACTCTTCTCCTTACTCTGGTTTAAGCTCCGACTTTTCACAACCTTATTTTACTCTTGTTCAGCCTATTTATCAATTTAGTGCTGAACCTCGATGGCTGCAACATCAATCAACCTGGTGACCACAGGAGCATTAGAAACGACAAAACTAATGGCAAAAATAAAAAGAGAAACAATTCGTAGCTGGTTAGCTACGAGTATTTGTTTCAAGCGTTATGTCAAGTCAGCCTCAGGCGAGCGGTCTTTTGGCCGGTAGGCCGGGGCGGCGGGGGTATTTTTCCGGGGTGGGTGATAGCTTATCGATTACGACTAAATAGCGCTCACCGGGGAGGGAGGGCAGGTCAACCCTTTTTACCTCCCGGAGGCTGCCGCCGAGAAGGCTGATTGCCTTATTTGCCCGGGTTATCTCCTCGTCGATAGCGCCCTTCTTCTGGGCGATGAAACTGCCGCCGACAGCGCAGAAAGGCAGGGCCAGCTCCACCAGAGTGGGGAGAGCCGCCACCGCCCGGGACAGCACCAGGTCAAATTTCTCCCGGTAGCGAGGCTGATGGGCAGCCTCTTCCGCCCGGCCGACTACGACCTCGACATCATCCAGCCCCAGCTTTTGGGTCATATGATGCAGGAAATCGGCCTTTTTAGCCGTCGCCTCGAGCAGGGCCAGCTTTATAGCGGGGAAGGCGATTTTGAGCGGGATTCCCGGCAGGCCGGCGCCGGTGCCGACATCGATAAGGCTGAAGTCTTTTTGGTTCGCTTGCGGAGTCCAGCCCAGTGTCACGGTGAGGGAATCAAGGAAGTGCTTTAGCTGAACTTCTTCGTAGCCGGTGATGGCGGTGAGGTTTACCCGTTTGTTCCAGTCAACCAGCTCCCGGTAGTAGCTGTCGAACTGCTCAAGCTGGGCCGCGGTAAGCTCCAGCCCCAGTTCTTTGGCTCCCGCTTTTAGCTTTTCCATTTTTGTAGAGATAACTTGTTTGAGCTAGTGAATCCAACAGCCTTCGCACTTAGAATCAAAGAAATAGAGATTAGATTCCCTCAAGTGATGTGTCCTAGCTATTCTATCTTCAATCATATCACAGTAAGATTCCCAACTTGGGTTTTCAGTATGTACAGATACAGCAATATCGGTAATACCCTCATGGTCAATAGCATTGAATATGTGTTCATCCTGTTCACTTGCAGACCAGCCATAAATCACCAATGAGCCTTCTATTTCTGCGAGAACAGAATCATATACCGAGTTTAGATAACTACTGCGTGTTATGGCA
This sequence comes from Deltaproteobacteria bacterium, assembly GCA_030606505.1. Classification (GTDB taxonomy): domain Bacteria; phylum Chloroflexota; class Dehalococcoidia; order Dehalococcoidales; family BS750m-G39; genus JABMRW01. The sequence continues at coordinate 2,128 of JAUWGI010000016.1, read as the reverse complement.
CGGAACTTCTCAGTTGTAGTACCTTCGCTAACAAATAACGGTATGTAGTCCTTCTCTTTCCATTTAGATAGAATTGTCTCAAGTAGGCAATCCTTGAGAGAACGACTCAGTTTAGTTTCGTCACCATAGATGTCTGTTGCAAGGAATATGCTACCGTGAGGGTAAAAGATAATAGTCGAACCTGTTGCTGGTGGGAGCGGCTTGTATAGAAAATCGAAATCCTTCTCAAACTCTCCGCGAACAAAACAGTCTTTGAACCATTGGCATTTTTCCTCTTCATTACCCACAAGCATTGCCCAGTACACTAATAAGTCATAATTGAGACTTAAAACTGTTGTGAAATTTGCGAGGAAACCCGCTATTGGAATTAGTAAGTGCTGAACGTTCGGATACGTTGGATGAATGTCCCTTATTGTGCTTATAAGTGCTTCCCTTAATTCGTAGTAGTATTCCTTAGTTTTCTCCTCATTAATATTTAAAACTTCATTTACTTGGCTGGCTTCTAGAAGCAGTTTCAATATGAACTCGAAATTCGTTGTTTCGTAATATCTGAACATACCGAGAATTTCGTCATTAAGCTTCCCACTTTCACACACTCGATCATATAGGGATCTGTAAGAAAGACGACTATCAATAGCTATGCTTGCACCATTTCCAAGTAGAAGGTTGCTTCTGAAGCGTTTCTTTATCTTTGCCCAATCGTATAGCTTCATAGTACGGTTCTATCTCCCGTAGTAGTAGGTGTCAATGTAAATATTACAGTTGATAAGGAAAATAAATACACAAGGGGGGGATAAGGGGATAGATTTGCCTCAACCAAAAATAAAGCACCAAAAAGCCGAAAGGAAAAAGATTATAATCAGTGTTTCGGCACTTATTTCCTCCCAATCAAACCATCTATTTTTCCCCTCTTCCCCTCCTTTTGGACCGAATTTATTGTTGAGTAGAAACATTACGCCTAGAAAGGCAAAGAATATAGCCATCCCGATTCCTATACTCATTTTCAGCCCCCCCCTTTATTCGGAGTTTAAGAGGGCGGTAGCCCTCTTTTTCTATTATACCCCCCCTCTCCAATATTGGAGCGGGGGACACCGGGGGTGTGTTTGATAAAAACTCATCACCTTTACATTCAAGCCCATTCTATGCTATATTTTAAATAACAACTAAATAAAACCACCGCTAGGGGTGCTTGAGCGGCTGAGAGGCAGCATGACGCCAACCCTAGGAACCTGACCTCGGTAATACGAGCGGAGGGAAGCGGTAGCGACTTAGACCAGGGGTTTAGAGTAAGCACCGAAGCCCCTGGTTTTATTTTTTGGAGGCAGCTATGACACAACTGGAACTGGCCAGAAAAGGGACTATCTCCCCGCAGATGAACCTGGTGGCGGAGACCGAGGGGTTGGAGGCGGAGTTTATCCGGCGGGGGGTGGCCGATGGCACCATAGTCATCCCGGCTAATCCCGGGCACAGCAATCTCGTTCCCGGCGGCATCGGACGGGGGCTTAAAACCAAGGTCAACGCCAACATCGGCACCTCCTCCGACTTCGGCAACATTGATAGCGAGCTGGAGAAGCTGCGGGTGGCTACCGGCTGCGGCGCCGACGCCGTTATGGACCTGTCCACCGGCGGCGACATAAACGCCATCCGGCGGGCGATAATTGCCGCCAGCCCGGTAATGATAGGCACGGTGCCCATCTATCAGGCCGGTATTGAGGCTACAGCCAGGCGCGGCGCCATCGTCAAGATGACCGTCGACGACCTGTTCTCATCCATAGAGGAGCACGCCCGGGACGGCGTTGATTTCGTCACCGTGCACTGCGGCACCACCCGCTCCGCCGTCGACCAGCTAAAGAAGCAGGGAAGGGTGGCCGACGTGGTATCGCGGGGCGGGGCTTTTCTCATCGGCTGGATGCTGCACAACGAGCGCGAAAATCCGCTTTATGAGTACTTTGACCGCCTTTTAGAGATAGCCAGGGAGTTCGATGTCACCTTAAGCCTCGGCGACGGCATGCGTCCCGGCTGCCTGGCCGATGCCACCGACCGTCCCCAGATAGAGGAACTGCTGGCCATCGGCGAACTGGTAAGCAAAGCGCAACAGGCCGGTGTACAGGTGATGGTCGAGGGGCCG
>JAUWGI010000056.1 GCA_030606505.1 Deltaproteobacteria bacterium | reverse complement strand
CCACCCCCCCCGCATAACTCACTTATAAGTTATTTATTTTTATACTCTGGGGGTGGGTTTAAATTGTTTAAAATGGGCCGCCCCTTTTTGGGGGGGGGGGGGTGGAAAATAAGGCAAAACTTAAAAAAAGGGGGATTAAAGGGGGTAGGGTTCATTTAAGCAGTGAAGCCAGATTTTTCGCTGTTTCTCCTGCCTGCCGGATTATGCTCCGCAGAGTACCTTTAGGGATTTCTTTCTTTCCTAACGGAACTATAACAATTCTGGTTTCTTCTGGTAGTTCTTTCTTAAAAGCTTGATGGCTTCCTCTTTTAGATTTTCCTCTAAGTTGGAAGCCATCTTTAGTCAAAGCTTTGATAACTTTATTGCTGCTCGGCAATGACATTAGATGGGGACCTTTTGCCGGTACTGTGTAACAAATGAAGTAGGAATTACTGCTTCATCAACGCTCACGAGCTTGATGCCTTTTTCTTTGAAAAGTCGTTCCCGCTCGCCTTCTTCCTCCAAGGTATTCAAATAAAGTTCAACAGCATCGCCCAGGTTTTTAATCGCTTCTTCAGGAGTATCCCCGCAACTGGCGATATCTAACTCTGGACACCAGGCACTATATTGCTTGCCTTCCTGGGTAACCACCATTTGAACAGCTATATAGTCTTCCCCAGTCTCTTTCACTCTGCCTCCTTTTTCTCTTCGCCTAAAACAAAGCAAGCATGCAATATCTAAAAGTTGAAAAATTAAAATGTCCTCGCCAGTGCATTTTAAGTATAAGCACCCATAAGCAAAATTGTCAAGATTACGATTGGGGCATAGGACAAATCGCCTAATTGGGGGGTGGGGGGAAGAAGGGGGGATTGCCCCGTTTTTAGAGGGCGTTTTGTTTCCCACCCACCCGCCCAACAGAGGTGAAACCTCTTTTAGATTTTTTTACGGGGGGTGGGGGGAGAAGGGGAGGCGAAGCATCAAGTATGGGGGTGTTTGAGAGGGGGCGAAGCCCCCTCTTTTTATATAATTATTCCCCTTCCCCTTGCCAAGGGGAAGGGGATAAAGGGGATAGGGTTCCCTTAAATAAAAAACTATCCTTGACACAGCTTATCGGGGCAAAGTAAACTTTCAGATATGGCGGAGACTTTATCCGGTATAGAGAAGCTGAAGGGCAAGGTCGGGGTGGCCTGGAAGCCCAGAGAGTACCTGATTGAGGGGGAGATGATACGCCGCTTCGCCCGCGCTGTGGGCGACACCAACCCCCTCTGGAAGGACGGCAACATCGCCCCGCCCACCTTTATACTGTCTGTCGGCTTTGAGCAGTTCGTCGAGGACCTGATGAACCTGACCCCCTTCAACACCGTCCTCATGGGCAGCACCGAGATAGAGAGCTACCAGCCGATGAAGCTGGGCGATGTCATCACCGTAGTCTTCAAAATCAGTCACCTCCGCGAAAGAAAAGGCCAGACGGGCAAGATGGTCTTTATGACCTTCGACAGCACCTATAAAAATAAGGAGCAGGCGCTGGTGGCCAAGTGCCGCCAGATGGTTATCGGCTACTAGAAGATGAGTGAGCAGCGATATTACCAGGATGTCAGGAAGGGTGACGAGGTTACCCCACTGGTCAAGGTGCCTACCACCACGCAGCTGGTGAAGTGGGCCGGGGCGGTGGGCGACTATATGCCCATTCACTATGACCAGGACTACGCCCGGAGCCGGGGGCTGGAGGGGGTTATCGCCCACGGGCAGCTGATTGGCGCTTTCCTGGGGCAGCTGATGACCGACTGGGTGGGGGAACAGGGTAGTCTAAGAAAGCTGAGCTGCAGCTACAAGGGGATGAACTACCCCGGGGAGGTGGTTACCCTGCGGGGTAAGGTGACCGGGAAATATATCCGCGGCGGCGAGCACTTCGTCGAGTGCAGTGTGTGGGCGGAAAATCCTAAAGGGGAGAAGACAGCCTCTGGTATGGCCACGGTTATGCTGCCCTCCAGGGTTGATAAAAAGCGGAAAGGAAGGATAAGACGATGGGCGAGAGATTAAAAGATAGGGTAGCTATTGTTACCGGCTCCAGCCAGGGAATTGGTAAAGCCATCGCCATAGCGCTGGCCAGAGAAGGGGCCAAAGTGGTGACCAATAACCGCCGTCCCGGTGCCGAGGGCGGCGATGCCGAGACCGTAGCCAAAGAAATTAAGGGGATGGGTGGGGAGGCGGTGCCCTTCTTCGGCAGTGTCTCCGAGTTCGATGTCGCCGAGAAGATAGTCAAGACGGCGGTGGACAGCTTCGGCAAGATTGATATCGTGGTCAATAACGCCGGCGCCGACGCCCCCCGCATGGTCTGGAATATGAGCGAGGAGGAATGGGACCGGAGCGTCGACTCCTTCCTTAAGGGCTCTTTCAACTGCATCCGCTTCGCCTCTGGCCCGATGCGGGAGCAGAAGTGGGGCCGAATCATCAATACTACCTCTACCGCCTGGCTGGGCACGGTAGGGCACTGCAACTACGGCGCGGCCAAGGCCGGGCTGGTGGGGCTGACGCGGGCGGTGGCCCGGGAGGTGGGGAGATATGGGGTGACCTGCAACGCCTACGCCCCGACCGCCGCCACCCGCTTTACCCTGAGCGACGACATCGTGGCCGGCTTTAAGAAGCGATACGAGGCCGGGCTGATGACCAAAGAGAGATTCGAGGAATTGACCAACCCGCCCAGTCCGGAGACGGTGGGTCCCTTTATTGTTTACCTGTGCACCGAGGAGGCGGCCGATATCAACGGGCAGGTGTTCGATGTCACCGGCGGCGATATCGCTATCTATTCCGAGCCGGTGAAGCAGAAGTCCATCGTAAAAAAACAGGGTCTGTGGACGGTGGAGGAGCTAATCGAGCAGGTGCCTAAAGTCCTGCTGGAGGGCTATAAGAACCCTTCGCCGGCCAAGAAGGATTGAAGGTTAAAACGGGGGAGGGGGCTTCTTTTTGGCCTTGCCCAGGAGCCGGGCATAGTAGGTGGAGGAGGTGTAGAGGGTGGCTAAGGGATTGTGGCCGGTAACCCTGTCCTTGACGGCGATGACCGTCATCGGGCGGCGGCAGTAGCTGATAAACAGGGTATCGTGGCCGATGCAGAGCCCCAGCATGATGGCCAGGTCAACCTTTTCCGAGTTCAAGATTTCGGCCTGGGCGATGGGATTGCACATCGACTCCCAGCGGTCAGCGCCAGCTATCTTTTCCTCCGGTTTGATGCCGATGCTCTCCTTGGCCACGGCGCCCACCTTGCAGCAGACCGAGACGACCTCGAAGCCGTGGTTCTCCAGTATCTCGGTTAAAGTACGAGCTTCATTAAGCAGGCCCACGCAGAAGGCCAGTCCCAGCTTCTTATAGCCGCACTTTTCGGCGAACTGGATTAGCTCCAGGATGCGGGGGTTTTTGGGTCTCAAGCCGTCGGGGAGGTGCTCGTAGCACTCGAATTCCTGTTTTGAGGCCTGCCGGGCGAATTCCTTTACCTCCGGCCTGGCGTACTCGGCGACCGCTTTTTCGATGACCTCGGGCACGTTTTTCATCGGGCAGAAAGCCGGCAGCTTGTCCATTGAGGGAGTTTCACCGGCCTTGATGGGGGGGTGGCAGTCCCCTTTAACGCAGCGGGCACAGTTGGGGCTTGACCTGTCTGTCATCTCTTAAGCTCCTTCTCCGGCTGGCTGCTGCCACTGCCGGCGGTTAAGCTCCATGAGGATGAAGTTATAGCCGTCCCGCTTCAGGTGGCCGCAGGGGGTGAAGCCGCACCTGGCAAAGCACTTCTGCGCCCGGGCGTTGTCCACCAGGGTCTTTAGGTAAATCCGGTCGAGCCTGGTCTGCCGGAAAATAACTTCAAGCAGTTTGGTGACGGCATCGACGCCGTAGCCCTTGTCCCAGTAGTCGCGGTTGCCGATCATGATGCCCAGTTCGGCTTCGTCCCGCTTATTGTTAATAGCGTAATAGGTACAGTTGCCGATGTGCTGGCCGTCTGAGGTTTCGATGGCGAAACGCTGCCGCCGGGCCGAGGGGTAGCGTAGCTCGACGGCGTAGCGGGCTAAATAATCGGGGTAGCTGAGCGACAGCGGCGAGACGGCGTCGAGCGCCGCCAGTTCGGGGTCGGTCTGCCAGCTATAGTCAAAGCTGGCATCACCCAGCCTTTTTTCCCGCAGCCTGGTCTTACCGTCACTGGTCATGCTAGTCTTCCCCGAGGTTTTCAATCTGGGAGAACAGCGGGTCCTCCTCGGCCTCCAGCTGTGATAACGCTTCTTCGGCCGCCCCCTGAATGGCCTCGTCGGGATGGTTCAGGCACTTCTCCAGACAGCCCTTGGCCTCGGGGCCGCCTATCTTGCCCAGTGCCTGGACAGCCGCCAGCCGGACGTCGGGATCAGGGTCGTTGACCAGCTCGCAGAGATAGGAGGCGGCTTCTTCCTCCCCCAGCTCGCCGCAGGCACCAGTGGCCTCGTAGCGTATCTCGGCATCGGTGCTGGTCAGCTCCTTGAGCAGGATGGGCAGCCAGGAGGTGTTGCCGCTCTTGCCCATGGCGAAAAGAGCGCTGATTTTAAGCTTATTATCGCCGCTCTGGTAGGCCTCGGCGATAGCCTTCTTCATCTGGGGTAAAGTTAACGGCGCCGCCGCTTCCAGGGCGCGGCGCTTGACCTCTACCGGCTTACCGTTGTCCTGGATTACTGCCAGCAGGCTCCGGGATACCCTGTCCCGGTAGTTGGGGCGCAGTTTTTCCAGCTCGGCGAGCAGGGCGAACTTGCCCAGCGCCGTGGCCGCCGCCGCCTGAACTTCCTCCGAGCTGTCTTTCTCCAGCAGGTCAATCAGAGGCTCAATGAGGGACGCCTCCTCGTTTTCCCACAGGCCCTCGATAGCCTTGCTCCGTACCTCGGCGTCCTCGTCCTTTAGGCGTTCTTTAAAGATTTCGTCGAAGTCAAGCTCGAAGTTGTCCTCGGCCAACTCGACCAGACGGTACATTATCTGCCGCCGCCTTTTTAGCTCGATGGTTGGCCAGGCCTGCTCCAGCTGTTTCAGCCCGGCCGCGTTCAGGATGGACAGGTCGGTCAGCCACGAATCCAGCAGTTTCGTATCCGGGTTGACCAGCTTGGCGATGGTCTGTTCCACGGGCGGCGGCAGGGCCGGTTCCATTGGCTACTCCTCCTCTTCCTCATTTTGTTCCCAGATGGGCTGGGTAAAGTGGTCAATATACTCTTCCATGGCCTCGTCGGCCATCTGTTTCATCCTGTCGGCGGTCTCCCTGGCGATATCGGCCAGCTCGGTAATATCGATTTCAATATTCAGCATCCTGGTCAGCACCCCCAGCACCGCCACCGCCGCCACCGGGTTCTGGATGCGGGTGGCGTACATCGGCACCTCGCCCAGCAGGCAGATGCCCTCAATGCCCCGCTCCTTGGCTACCCCCAGCAGCAGCCCGTTTAAGCCCGATATCTGCAGGTTGCCCTTCTGCACCAGGTCGTATTTGGCTAGCTCCGGGCTCATCTGCGGGCTGGTGACCACCCCCCACACCCGCGATTGTTCGGTGTGGTGCATGCGGCTCAGGGCGGCGGCGCAGGTATATACCCGCCGGGCCTTAAACCTCTCGGCGACATCAAGGACGCAGTTGGCCAGCTCGTAGCCCTTGGTCAGGGGCTGGTCCTCGCCGATAAATAATATTATATCACTATCCCCGCCCTTGTTCTTCCAGTAGTAGAACTGGTTCTGGGGGAACTGCGGTTCCTCGACGATATTGTCCCTGGCCACCACCCCGATGGCGTCGAAGAAGGCCGACGGCTCGATTTCCCCCAAATCCTTAAAATCCAGCTTGCGCAGCAGGTAGGTGGCCACGATTATAGATACGTTGCCGACGCCGGGCCAGGAAGCCAGCATCACCGGCTTCTTTAACCGGGGCCGGGCGAAGAGCCTTACCACTTCGTTCAT
>JAUWGI010000073.1 GCA_030606505.1 Deltaproteobacteria bacterium | reverse complement strand
GATGGTGTAGCTGACGGTATTGCCATCCGGGTCGCTCTGGGTGAAGGTGAGGGTGGGGGTATTATTGCTGCCCAGACTGCCATCTACATACTCGGTGGGACCCAGGCCGGTGGGGGCAAAGGGGAGTTGGTTGGTATAGGTTATGAAGTCGTCGCTCATGCTGAGGTATTGGGCTTCAATCCAATCAGCTGAGCGAGCGGTATCAGAGATACGAGCTTCGTCAATATTGCCATGTAGGTCGTAGCTGGTTCCACCATCGTCAGCTCGATTACCCAAAGCTAGATTGATGTTCCTGTTCCTTATCGCTCGTGTCCGACCCAGGGTAGCTTGCTCATAACCGTTAATATAAAGCCTCATCGTTTCTCGGTCATAGGTACCTACCAGGTAAATCCAGTCGTCTGTATTGTATGTGCTATAGCTAACACTTACCCAGCCTTGCGAACTCAAATCCAGCATGAGTTCCAAATTGCTACCTTGTTGGTGTAGGCAGTAGCAACCACCGCCGCCGGGGTCATCTTTGGCAACGATTTTCCCATCGGTTTTATCATTTAGATAGACGAATGCCTCCAGCGTAATGCTCTGAGTGATAACAAGACTTGAACTGCGTTCAATTTGAATTCGGTCAGCATTAGTGAAACTATAACACCCGTTTATTAAGCCCGAATCGCTATAAGCGGCACCATGATTTTCCCCGTCATTGTCATTTGATGTGGAATCCAAAAGATTCGTATTGCTTAAATGCTGAACCATCTTGAAGTTATCATCCCAGACGGCGGCCGGATTTTGCCCATCTGGAGTAGTTGGATTACCGTAATACATGTAGAACTCGGTGTCAGAGTCAGAACTGATAGTGGGAATCCTTACCCAAATCCAGGCCTCCCCCGAGTTATCCCACTCCTCGATCTCGTGGTCAAGGAGTACATCATTGGCATCGGTGAGGCGTATATCCTCGCCATTATCCTGGGTCTTATCATCAAACAACCACGATAAATCACTGTTGTCTTTGCCGCAGGAGTCTGATAAGTGAACCAGGACGGGAAAATCTGTTAACTCTGAGCCAACATCACTGGCAGCAATGGTAAATTTAATTCGGTGTTGCCAGTCGTCATCCCACCAATCGGGGCTGGCCTTAGCCTGATGAAGAGGCAGCCCGGAGAGCAGCAGGGCGGTGAGCGTTAGTATGGCTATTGCCAGAGCCAGTCCCTTTACCGTTTTATGTACCTCCCGACAATGGTGAGTAAAAGTGTGCTTTGGTGAGCAGGAGTATATTTTTGTTAGCAGGAGTATAGCTCGCCAGTTGGCAAATGTCAACAGGAGGGAGCACACCTCTGTCACCAGGCGGAAGGCTTTACCCTTGTTGCCAGTGGTCTACCGGGCTCGGCGTCTTACTAAAATCAAGCCGCCGGCGGCTAAAATCAGGACTGCGCCTAAGCCTAGCCAGGGCAGCAGCAGGGCCGCCTTATCTATGGGGAAGACCTCCCCGCCCACCGCCCCGCGAGATGGCGGTGGTGGTGGTGCCACATAGTATTCGTCGGCGCCCATATCCACCGTTCCTCCTGCAGGGTAGATGCGGGGGTCACCCTCATAGTCGGTGGTCAGCCCGGCGTTGTTCGCCGCCGTATTATCGCCGACATCAATGCAGTTAGAGGTTGGCTGCAGGTGGTAGTCGCCGCCGCCGACGAATACCGGGTCGGCGGTGATGCCGCTGGTTCGTGAGCAGTTAAACAGGGTATCGTTCCAGACATCGTTGTGGTCGATGGGGAGTGTGGAATTGTAACTGTATATTCCGCTGCCGGCAGGTGCTGTGTTTTCGGCGATAATGTTATTGGTAATGGTGGTTAAAGGGGCGTCTTGAACGAGGATTCCGCCGCCCCCGTGTGTGACACCTGAAACTACCGTGTTGTTGACGATGGTGTTATTGATAATGGTGGGGGAAGCACCGGGGAGAACGTAGATTCCGCCGCCTCCAAGTCCTGTAGGATCAACTGTCTCGTTGTTGATGATTATGTTATTGGCAATGACGGGGGAGGAACTGCTCCAACAGCAGATTCCCCCGCCGCTGATATTAGCCTTGTTCCAGTCGAAGGTGCAGCCGATCACCGTCGGTGAGGAGCTGGTAATGAACATCCCACCGCCGCGGTTAGCAGCATCGTTGTTGAAGAAGACGCAGTTGCTCACCGTCAGCGTTGAGGAATTGATGTACATACCGCCGCCGACGCCGGCGTAGCCGCCTTCTATGGTGAAGCCGTCGAAGACGGTGGCTGTTGTGATGGTACCCAGGGCGTCCACCACCGGGCCAGTGAGGCCGCTGCCGTCAATGATGCTAGAACCGGCCCCCGCCCCCAGCACGTCCACCCCGTTCGCTAAATCGATGACCTCGCCATAGATGCCGGCAGCCACATAGATAGTATCTCCAAAGGAGGCGTTATCAATGGCTAATTGGATGGTAGGGTAGTCGCCCGGGACGTCGATGTCTGCTCCCTGCGCTGGTGTTGCCGTCACCAAGCTGAAGCTCAGTACCAGCCCCAAGGCAAGCACAATACTCAGGAACCGCCTCATTTAATACCCCCTTGAGTAGTACTAAGCTCTATGATATACCAAAAGGCAAATTTGTCAAGGGTGGGGGCAGGACAGCTGTCGACAAAGGGAATACTTTGCCCTCTGCACAGGCTGTGCTACAATAAATCTGTATGACGGCAGACTATCTAACCGAGCAAATAAAAGGGCTGCCCTCTCGTCCCGGCGTCTATCTTTTTAAAGATGCCGGGGGCAATATACTGTATGTGGGCAAGGCGGTCAGCCTGCGCCACCGGGTAGGCTCCTATTTCGGCGCCGGGCAGAAGCTGACGCCCAAAATCGGGCGCATGGTGAGCAAAATCGCCGACCTGGAATGCTTCGTCACTGCCTCGGAGCAGGAGGCGCTCATCTTAGAGCTTAACCTGATAAAGCGGCATCACCCCCGCTACAATGTCCGTCTCAAGGACGATAAGACCTTCCCCTACCTCAAGATAGACCTGGGCGAGGACTGGCCCCGGGTGCACATCACCCGCCGCCTGGAGGAGAACGGGGGGCGCTACTTCGGCCCCTTTGCCAGCGCCAAATCAATACGCCAGACGCTCAAGCTGCTCAAGGGCATCTTCCCCTTCCGCTCCTGCTCTAGGCCCGTCACCGGCACCGATACCCGCCCCTGCCTTGACTACGATATCGGGCGCTGCCTGGCGCCCTGCATCGGCGCCGTAAGCCGTCAGGAGTACGCCGAGGTCATCAGGCAGGTAATCCTCTTTCTGGAGGGGAAGCAGAAAAGGGTGGTCAGGCAACTTAAACAGCAGATGGAGCGGGCGGCGGAAAACATGGACTTTGAAAAAGCCGCCCGGCTGAGGGATCAGATTCAGGCGGTGGAGCAGGTGGTCGAGGGGCAGAGAATCGCCGCCACGGTAAAGGGTGAGCAGGATGTCATCGCCTTCAGCGAAGATAAAGACCAGGCTTATGTTCAGGTCTTCTTCATCCGCGGCGGCAAGCTCATCGGCCGCGAGAGCTTTCTCCTGCAGGGTACCCGCTATGAAGAGCCGGGCCAGATAATGTCCAGCTTCATCAAGCAGTTCTACGCCTCCGCCCCCCACATTCCCCCATTACTATTGCTACAGCACCCGGTGGAGGACACCGCCGTGCTCCAGGACTGGCTGCAGGCTAAGCGGGGGAATAAGGTCAAGATTCGGGTGCCCCGCCGGGGCAACAAGAAACAGCTGGTCGGCATCGTGGCCGAGAACGCCCGCCAGGGCCTGGAACAACTGAAAATTAAGCAGTTAGCTTCGCCTAAAACCGTATCGGCGGCGCTGGAGGAGATAAAACGGGAGCTCGATTTACCCCGCCTCCCCGCTCGCATCGAGGGCTATGATATCTCCGATATCCAGGGAGCGGCGGCAGTGGGCAGCATGGTCGTCTTTGAGCAGGGTAAGCCCAGGCCGGCCCACTATCGGCGCTTTAGAATCAAGACCGTCTCCGGCATTGACGACTACGCCATGCTCGGCGAGGTGCTCAAGAGAAGGTTCAAGCGTGGAAGCGATGCCTCGGGCACCTGGGCGGCCATGCCCGACCTCGTCCTCGTTGACGGGGGTAAGGGACAGCTTAATGCCGCCCGAACTGCGATGGAGGAAATGGGGGCTGACTCTATACCCGCCGCCGGTTTAGCCAAAGAAAACGAGGAGCTTTTTATCCCCCAGAGGTCAAAGCCCATAGTTTTGCCCCGCTCCTCCCCCGGCCTTCAACTATTGCAGCGCCTCAGGGACGAGGCGCACCGCTTTGCCCTGGGCTATCACCAGAGGGTGAGGAAAAAGGCAGCCTTCGCCTCGGCGCTGGACACTGTTCCCGGCATCGGGCCAAAGCGCAAGCGGGCTTTAATCCGCCAGTTCGGCTCTGTCAAGGCTATAAGGGAGGCGCCGCTTGAGGAACTGGCGGCGGCCAAGGGCATGACCCGGAGTTTAGCTCAAAAAGTAAAGGAGAATCTCTAAAAAATGCCGGCTAACCTGCCACCGCAGTACTTTGACGCCGAAAAGAACTTCCGGGAGGCTAAAGACCCTATGGAAAAGATAGCCGCTCTGGAAGAGATGCTGGCCATCATGCCCAAGCACAAGGGCACCGACCACCTCCGCGCCGAGCTGAGGGGCCGGATTGCCAA
>JAUWGI010000088.1 GCA_030606505.1 Deltaproteobacteria bacterium | reverse complement strand
ATAATGGCCAGTATGTCGGGGTCATTCTCCTGGTCGGCGGAAAGGACGGTAATGATAATCTGAATATCGTTGCGCCAGGCCTTGGGCAGCAGCGGGCGCAGCGGTCGGTCGGTCTGCCGGGCGGCTAAGGTCGCATCCTGGCTGGGGCGCCCCTCCCTCCGGATAAAGCCGCCCGGAATTTTACCGGCGGCGTAAAGCCTCTCCTCGTAGTCAATGGTCAGCGGCAGAAAATCTACCCCTTCCCGTGGCTCCTGGCTGGTGCAAACGGTAACCAGGACTACGGTATCCCCGTAGCGGGCGGTTACGGCGCCGTCCGCCTGTCCTGCCAGCTTGCTGGCGTCGATAGTAAGCTTTCTACCACCGACCTCGGATTCAAAAGAATTTGATGTCGCCAATGGTTCCTCCTCCGCTTCAATACTTTACTTGCGCAGCCCGAGTTGTGCAATCAGGTTGCGGTAGCGATCGACATCTTCCCGTCGGAGGTAGGCAAGCAGTCTCCTTCTTTGTCCCACCAGCTTAAGTAGCCCGCGCTGGGTGTGATAATCGTGCCGGTTGGCCGCCATGTGCCCGGTCAACTCGTTTATCCTTTCGGTGAGCAGGGCTACCTGAACCTCGGTCGAGCCGGTGTCTCCTTTATGAAGCTCAAATTTATTTACTATTTCCGTCTTTTTCTCTTTTTCCAAGTTATATCCCTCTGTCTCTGATGATATTTAATAATACTATAAAACAACAGATTATAACATAACTCAGGGCGGCTGTAAATTCGCTGCGGTCGTTTACCTGTGGCGCCGCCCCCGCCCCCCTTTGAAAAGGACTAACCCAGCGGGGTGTTTAAGAGGGGCGTCAGCCCCTCTTTCAAAAAAAATCTTCCCCCTCCCTTGCAAGGGAGGGGGATACAGCGGGTTCCCTGAAAAATCCCTGATTTTTTAGGGTGCATACAGGGGGTGGGTTGCTAAGCTACTAAAACGAACATAATACCCTTGACTTTATGAAAAATTGGGTGTATAGTTTGCTCTGGATTAGATACCTTGGTGAAGTGTGGTTTCTAAGCTTGACCCCCGGTATAGGCGGGGAACCCTCGGTATTACAACCTGACAGTACGGCAAGGGGTTTGGGAGCCAGAGACTGCAACGATGACAAGGGACTAACAAAATACATAGGAGGTGCAGTTAATGGCTCTGGAAGAGAAGACCCTCGTGTGCCGTGACTGCGGACAGGAATTCCTTTTCACCACCGGTGAGCAGGAGTTCTATCAATCCCACGGGTTGCAGAATGAACCCAGTCGTTGCCCGGACTGTCGGGCATCTCGGCGCAAGGAGCGCTGGGGCAACTATAATCAGCCCAGGCAGATGTTTAATGCTGTCTGTGCTGAGTGTGGCGTCGAAACCACGGTACCCTTTGAGCCCAGGGAAGGGCGACCGGTCTATTGCCGGGACTGCTACGCCAAGCAAAAACAGTCTGGTTAAACTTTAGTATCTGGTTTCCAGCTTATATATAATGAATGTCGGTATCTGTCAGGTTAAGCTTCGCTTTCCTGAGAACCTATCGCTCAAAGGTAAGCGGCGGATACTTAAATCCATCACTACCCGCCTCAAAAGCAAGTTCAACATTTCCGTAGCTGAAGTTGGCGATAATGACCTGTGGCAGTTAGCCACCCTTGGGATTTGTTGCGTGAGCAATGATAGGCGGCATACCAACGAAATGCTGTCCCGGGTGGTGGATTTTATCGTCAACGGTCGCTTTGATGTAGAGATACTGGACTATGAGATTGAGATTCTCCCTTTTAGTTAAGCGGGGCTGATAGTGGATACATCGGCCTTTCTGCGTCATCTGGCGGCTCAACCCGGTTATGGTGGTCAGATGGTTCACGTGGAGCATATCCCGCGCCGCCAGGCCAGCTCTGCCCGCTTGCGCCTACCTCTGGCAGACATGCTTCAGGACTGCTTGCACGAGCACGGGTTATTTCCTCTTTATAGCCACCAGGCGGAAGCCATAAACTATGCCCGCGAGGGCAAAAACGTGATGGTGGCCACTTCCTCGGCCAGCGGCAAGACCCTGTGCTATAACGCCCCGGTCATGGAGGCTATCTTAACCGAGCCGAGAAGCTGTGCCCTCTATCTGTTCCCCACCAAGGCGCTGGCCCAGGACCAGCTGCGCAGCTTAAATGAGCTTTTCTACCCCGCCCTCTTCCGGGCAGGGGAGGTGACCACCTTTGACGGCGATACCCCCCAGGTGGAGCGGGCGGATGTAAGAAAACGGGCCAGGGTGGTGCTTACCAACCCTGATATGCTCCATCTGGGCATACTGCCCAACCACCAGCAGTGGTCGAGGCTGCTGCGCCGCCTGAAATACGTGGTGATAGATGAAGCCCATACCTACCGCGGTGTTTTCGGCTCTCACGTGGCCGATGTCATGCGCCGCCTGCGCCGCCTCTGTCAGTATTACGGCTCCAGTCCTCAGTTTATCTGCTGCTCGGCGACGATAGCCAACCCCGGTGAGCACGCCCGGAAGCTGGCCGGTCTGCCCTTCGAGGTGGTGGACAAAGACGGCTCTCCCCACGGCGGCAAGGATTTTGTCCTCTGGAACCCGCCGCTTATCGACCAGGCCAGGAGCGTCCGGCGCAGCGCCAACGGTGAGGCGGCCAATCTCTTCGCCGAGCTGGTAAGCCGGGATATCCGCACCCTCACCTTTGTCCGCACCCGCCAGCTCACCGAGGTTATCTATAACTACACCCGGCGCAAGTTGGCGGAAACAAGCGCAATCTTGGCTAAGAAAATTAAGCCCTATCGGGCGGGCTATCTCCCTAAGGAGAGGCGCCAGATAGAGCGCGAGCTTTTCAGCGGCCAGCTTACCGGCGTGGTGGCGACCACAGCCCTGGAGCTGGGCATAGACATCGGCGACCTGGAAGCGACGGTGCTCACCGGCTATCCGGGAAGCATCGCCAGCACCTGGCAGCAGGCGGGCCGGAGCGGCCGGAGTAAGGAAAAAGCCCTCAGCTTTCTCATCGGGCTGGATAACCCCCTCGACCAGTATTTCATGCGCCACCCCGATTTCCTTTTCGGCAAAAATTTTGAAAACGCCCTGGTCAACCCCGATAACCCCTATATCTTAAGAGCCCACCTGCTCTGTGCCGCCTGGGAGTCGCCCTTAACCAGCCAGGACGAGGAGTTCTTTGGCCCCGCCCTGCTTCAGGAGAGAATAGCACTTGAAGAACAGGGCCTGCTCCGGGAACGCAAGGGCAGGTGGTATGTTTCACCGTCAATCATCTACCCTGCCCAGGGGATAAACATCCGTTCCACCTCGGGGGAGAACTTCGCTATTATGGATACCGCCACCGCCTCCCTGCTGGAAACAATTGAAGCCAGTGTAGCCCTCTTTCAAATCTTTCCCGGCGCCATCTACCTCCATCAGGGGGAATCCTATCTGGTCGAGGAGCTTGACCTGGCCGCCCGCACTGCCCATGCCAAACCGGTTACGGTCAACTACTATACTCAGGACAAGGAAATCACCGACCTTCATATTATTAAGGTAATGCGGGAGAAAAGCTGTGGCCAGATTAGGGTTTATCTGGGCGAGGTTGAGGTTACCACCAGGGTGGTCGGTTTCAAGAAGCTGGCCCAGTTCACCGAGGAGGTCATCGGCGAGGAGCCCCTCGACCTCCCCCCCCAGCACTTCCCCACCGTCGCCCTCTGGTTTGATATGCCCCCCGGAATAGCCGCCCGGCTGGCTAAAGACCAGCTGGGCTTTGCCGGCGGACTGCATGCCACCGAGCACGCCGCCATCGGTATACTGCCTCTCTTTGCCCTCTGCGACCGCAACGATATCGGCGGTGTCTCCACCCCCCTCCACCCCGATACAGGCAAGCCCCAGGTATTTATCTATGACGCCTATCCCGGCGGCATCGGCATTGCCGAGAAGGGCTTTGACCTGGTGGAGGAATTGTGGCAGACTACACTAAAGGCGATT
>JAUWGI010000104.1 GCA_030606505.1 Deltaproteobacteria bacterium | reverse complement strand
TATGTAAACGGGCTGATGCCCTTTTTACCCCCACCCCCCTTAATTTTTAATGCGTAACCCCCTTTTGGGGGTTGTTATAGTGTTTTGCCCTCTGTTGGGCGGGTCTGGGTGGTAAGAAGAACACCTGCTAACAAGGGGAGGGGCGTATCCCCCCCCCAAAAAAAAGAAAAGGATAGAAGTATCACTTCTGTAGGGTGGGAGGGTGGGCAGCAAAACGCACGCTGGAAGCCAGCCCAGTTTCCCCCTTTCGTCAAGAGGGACTGAGGGGGATTTCCCCTCTCTTAACCAACTTTATAAACTCCCTTTATTTTACCCCCCATTTCTAGTAAAATTAGCTTAATTGTGGCTCAAAGCCACTCCGCAGAGCGAGTTCGTTGCTAGTATCCAGTCAGTTGAGGTGCAGGAGTATGGCGCAGCTTGAGAGGGTTGCCGGCGGTATCTACCGCCTGGAAGGGCGGGTTGCCGGTATTGATGCCGTCTTCGCCGTTTACTTTATCAAGGATGGTGACGGCGCCATAGTGGAGCCGGGTCCGGGGGTACTTGTCCCCGATATCCAGGAGGCGGCAAAGGAGTTGGGGATTTTAAGTCCGCAGTACATCATTCCCACCCACATCCACCTCGACCACGCCGGGAGCTCAGGACGGCTGGCCGAAATTTTCCCGGATACCACCATAGTGGTCAACCGCCAGGGGGCGAAGCACATTGTCGAACCTTCTCGGCTGATTGAGAGCACCCGGATGGCCTTCGGCGATGACTTCGAGGCTACTTTCGGCCCCATCCTGCCCGTCCCCGAGTCGCGCTTGAAGATAGTGAGTGACGGTGACCGCCTTACCGTGGGCGGCCGCGAGCTTCTTATCATTAATACCCCCGGTCACGCCGCCCACCATATAGCCATCTTCGACACCAAGACAAAAGGGCTGTTCTCCGGCGAATCGCTCGGTCTCATCTACGGTCCCGGCTATCCCCCCCTCCCTGCGGTGGCGCCGCCCAGCTTTGATATGGAGCTCTATCTCAACGACATGGAAAATTTAAAGGCGCTTAAACCCAGGCTCATTTTCTACTCTCACGGCACCGTCGGCGACGAGCCGGAGAGGCTGATTAAGACGGTTATGGATAACACCAGGCTGGTCGGCGATTTTATCCTGCGCGACCTGCGGGCGGGGGAGAATGAGGAGGCCATCATCAGCCGTGTCGGGGACTACCTGC
Organism: Deltaproteobacteria bacterium; assembly: GCA_030606505.1. Classification (GTDB taxonomy): domain Bacteria; phylum Chloroflexota; class Dehalococcoidia; order Dehalococcoidales; family BS750m-G39; genus JABMRW01. The sequence continues at coordinate 2,131 of JAUWGI010000104.1, read as the reverse complement.
GCAACCAGTTTAGCGCCCCCCTTGACGACTACGAGCTGCAGAGCAATGTCAGGGGGTATATCCACTACTTTCGCAAAAAGGGGCTAGTATAGGTCAATGATTACGGGGAGGCAGCTATGATTTGGGTTAGCATTATCGCCGCTTTAGTACTTATTTTCAGCATTCTCGGGGGGCTCAGGGAGGGGGCGGTCAAGCAGCTTTTCACCCTGCTGGCAACACTTATTGCTATCCCCATCGCCGGCGTCTCCTATAAGGGGCTGGCCGGCTGGCTCTCGTTTATCTCCGGCGAGAACTGGGAGAATTTCGTCGCCTTCTTTATCATGATGGCGGTGGTAAGCATCATCCTGTACTTTGTCTTTATCATACCAGGGAGAGCGCTTAAGAAAGCCTGGCCTGGTGGACTCTTCTTCTGTGTGCTCGGGGCCATCTTCAATCTCGTCAATGCCGCTATAGGGATGGTGGTCTTTGCCCTGGTTCTGGCTGTCTACCCCATATTTGACTGGCTGGAGCGGGCGGTGAGCGGCTCCGATGTTATCGTCTGGCTGATTTCCCTGTTCGGTTTCGTTCAGGCGGTGCTGCCGGAGGTGTTCCGGCAGGCAGCTACCATGGTATAGACCTTTATCGTTTAAGGTTTAGCCCGCCCACTTTTCGGCCTGGTTACCGGATACGGGTAGCTTGTACTTTTTCCCCTGGTAGGCTTTGACCATGAGCACTATCCAGAGTATGATGGCCAGCACCCCGAGAGCCCAGGATAGGAAAGCTCCGATAAAGGGTATCCAGCTGAGGATAGCGCTGGCGATGGTAATGGCGCCGAAGACAATGATTGACTGTATGGCGTGGTAGCGGACGAAGTTGTTTTTGGGCTCAAGAATCAGGAATACTATCCCGCTTACCCAGCCCAGCACATAGCACAGCAGCCCGGCAACATTTTCTTCCAGTCCTGTAGATGTCTTTGCCATTTGAGCATCTCCTTTGAGGTTTGCTTAGATAAAAGAATATACTGGTATGCAGCAGGTGTCAATAGTTTTACCCCGCCCCTTTGTTTATTTTCCCATACCCGCCTACCCACTTGCCTCTGCGCTGAGTCCCCCATTGGGGCTTCCCGTTTAATCCCCCTCCCCATATTTCTAGGGGTGTTTAAGAGGGGCGTTAGCCCCTCTTCTAAAAAAATCCTTCCCCCTCTCCTTTGAAGGAGAGGGGGATAAAGGGGGTGAGGTAGAAAAGCCATTCCCTTTAGCCCCGAATTCTAGTAGAATAGGCAGGAGATGAGAGAGGGTTCCACCCCCATCCGCCGCCAGTACCTCAAAATCAAGCAGCAGTACCCGCAGGCGATTGTGTTTTTCCGCCTGGGCGATTTCTACGAGACCTTTGACGAGGACGCCAGGCTCGCCTCCCGCGAGTTGGAGATTGTTTTAACCTCGCGGAGTATGGGCAAGGGTCATAAGGTGCCCATGGCGGGCATTCCCTACCACGCTCTGGACAACTACCTGGTGCGGTTGATAAACCGCGGCTATAAGGTTGCTATCTGCGAGCAGGTGACCAAGCCCGGCGAGACTAAAGGTCTGGTGGAGCGGGAAGTCGTCCGCCTGGTAACACCGGGCACGGTGGTCGAGCCCGGCCTGCTGGAGAGCAAGAGCAACAACTACCTGGTCAGCCTGGTGTGGGGCGAGGATGGGGTAGGGTTGGCTTACGTTGACATCACCACCAGCGAGTTCGCTACCACCCGGCTTTCCCCCCACCGCCTTATCCCCGAGCTGGAACGGCTCAAGCCCTCGGAGATTATCGCCGCCGAAAGCGCCGAGCCGCCCGACTTGGGCTTGAAAGCTTCGCTGACCCGCCTCGAGGACTACTGGTTTGAGCTGGATGTTGCCCGCCAGACCATGCTCGACCACTTCGGCGTATCCACCCTCGACGGCTACGGCTGCGGCCAGCTGCCCCTGGCGGTGAGGGCCGCCGGCGCTGTCATTCACTATCTTGGGGAGACGCAGAAGGGGGTGCTGGGGCAGCTCAGCCACCTAACCACCTATGCCACCGACGCCTTCATGGCGCTGGACGTGCAGACCCAGCGCAATTTAGAGCTTTTTCAGTCCGCCCGTTCCGGGACTGCCGCCGGCTCGCTGCTTTCCAGCAT
>JAUWGI010000050.1 GCA_030606505.1 Deltaproteobacteria bacterium | reverse complement strand
TAAGAAGAGGGGGCTTCGCCCCCTCTTAAACACCCCTTTATTGTCCCCTTATCCCCACCCCCTGAAAAGAAATTGATAGAAGTATCACTTCTTTAGGGCGGGTGGGTGGGAAGAAAATCCCCCCTTTGCCGACTTCAGCCTCAGGTGCTATAATCGCTATACATGGCGGATAAGCAAAAAATAATCGCCGTTATCGGCGGCGGGCAGTGCACCAAAAAGGAAGCCAGGCTGGCCGAAGAGGTAGGCCGCGAGCTGGCCAAGCAGGGTGCCTTGCTGGTCTGCGGCGGTCTGGGGGGAGTTATGGAGGCGGCCTGCCGGGGGGCCAGCGCCGAGGGCGGAACCACCATCGGCATCCTCCCCGGCGATGACAGGAAGGCGGCCAACCCCCATGTCCAGATTGCCATAGCCACCGGCATGGGCTACGCCCGCAATATCGCCGTGGTCAAATCAGCCCGGGTGGTTATCGCCGTCGGCGGCAGCTACGGCACTCTCTCCGAGATAAGCTACGCCCTGCAGGGCGGCATCCCGGTTATCGGTCTGAATACCTGGTCGCTATCCCGCAACGGTAAGGAGGACAAGTCCATCATACCGGCACAAAACCCCGGTGAAGCGGTGGATAAAGCCCTTGATTTAGCCTCCCCGAAAAAGCGGAAGGGATAAAATGTCAACCATAGAAAGGGTTCATGCCAGAGAAATCCTGGACTCCAGGGGCAATCCCACCCTGGAGGTCGAGGTCGAGCTGGCCGACGGAACTATAGGACGGGCGGCGGTGCCCTCGGGGGCCAGCACCGGCCGCCATGAGGCGGTGGAGCTCAGGGACGGCGACAAGTCCCGCTTCGGCGGGCGGGGGGTGCTTCAGGCAATAGCCAATGTCAACGAAATCATCGCCTCGGAATTAATCGACACGCCGGCCACCGACCAGACAACTATAGACCACAACCTCATCCAGCTTGATGGTACCGATAACAAATCACGGCTGGGGGCAAATGCCATACTGGGAGCGTCGTTAGCCGTGGCTCACGCCGCCGCCAACCTGCTCGATATGCCCCTGTACCGCCACCTGGGCTGGGGCACCTATAGCCTGCCCGTGCCCATGCTCAATATCTTAAACGGCGGCAAGCACGCCGCCAATTCGACCGATTTTCAGGAGTTCATGGTGGTGCCGGCCGGGGCCGATAGTTTCAGCCAGGCCCTGCAGATGGGTGCCGAGATTTATCAAGCGCTTAAAAAGGTGCTTAAAGATAAGGGGCTGGATACCAACGTCGGCGACGAGGGGGGCTTTGCCCCCGCCCTACCCTCCAACAGTCAGGCGGTGGAGGCGGTGCTGGCCGCCATCGAAAAGGCCGGCTACAAGCCGGGCCGGGACTGCTTCATCGCTCTGGACCCGGCCGCCAGCGAATTCTATAAGAACAAGAAATATATCCTGGCTAAAGAAGGCGTCTCTCTCACCAGCCGGGAGATGGTTGAGTATTATGTCAACTTGGTTTCGCAATACCCCATTATCAGCATCGAGGACGGCATGGCTGAGGACGACTGGGCGGGCTGGCAGTTCATCACCGAAAAGCTGGGCAATAAAGTCCTGCTGGTAGGCGATGACCTCTATGTTACCAACGTCAACCGCCTGAGCAAGGGCATCAAGCTCAAGGCGTCCAACGCCATTCTCATCAAGCCCAACCAGATTGGCACCCTTACCGAAACTATAGCCGCCGTCGAGATGGCCCAGCTGGCCGGCTGGAAGGCGGTGGTGAGCCACCGCTCCGGCGAGACCGAAGACACCACCATCGCCGACCTGGCGGTGGGCCTGAATACCGGCCTAATCAAGGCCGGCGCCCCCTGCCGCTCCGAGCGCACCGCCAAGTACAACCGCCTGCTCCGCATTGAAGAAGAGCTCGGGGAAGAGGCCCACTTTACCGGCAGGGAAGCCTTTGACCACTAAAGCCGCAGGTGAGATATGATTGAGGTCACACCGGGTATCTATCGCATGCCGTTGCCGTTGCCCGTTCCCAACCTGAGCCATATCAACACCTATCTGGTCAAAGGAGATAACAGCTATCTCCTCATTGACACCGGCTGGAACACGAAAGAAGCCTTTAATTCCCTCAAAAAGCAGCTGGCCGAGCTCGGCATAGAGGGCAAAGAAATCTCCCAGATAGTGGTCACCCACGTCCACCCCGACCACTACGGCCTGGCCGGTAAACTTAAAAACCTCTACGGCGCCACGCTGGCTTTCCACCATCTGGAAAAGGACTTTATAGAGACCAGGTACGTCCATATGGAGGAGCTTATCAAAGAATTAGGCCAGTGGCTGCAGCGGAACGGGGTACCGCCGGACCGGCTGGCCGAGCTTCAGAAAGCCTCGCTGCCGATGCTGAAGTTCGTCACCCCCACCATGCCCGATACCACCCTCTACGGCGGAGAGACCATCACCTGCGGCGATTTCAGCTTCGAGGTTATGCCCACGCCGGGGCATGCCCCGGGGCACATCTGCCTCTACGAGCCGGATAAAAAAATCCTGTTTTCTGGAGACCATATCCTGCCGACAATTACCCCCCACGTCGGCATACACCCCCAGTCGGGCTCTAACCCGCTGGGCGACTACCTCGATTCGCTCAACCGGCTTAAACAACTGGATGTCGAGCTGGTTCTGCCCGGCCACGAGCAGCCCTTCACCGAATTCAAAGAGAGAATCGAGGGCATTACCCATCACCACCACTTCAGGAACACCGAAATTCTGGCCGCCCTTGACTCCGGCTCCAAAACGGCCTTCGAGCTGACCACCGGCATAACCTGGCTCCACGATGTCAACGGCGTGGGCTGGTATAAGCTGGGCAGCTGGGACAAGAGAATGGCCATACTGGAAACAGTGGCCCACCTGGAAGCGATGAGGGCTACAGGAGAACTGGAGAAGTTTAACAGAGACGATATCAGATATTACCGCCAGCCCAAAAAAGCCAAGAAAAATGAATAAAATAGGCATTACCACCACCGTACCTATAGAAATATTATTAGCCGCCGGCTACCAGCCGGTAGACCTCAATAATGTCTTTATCGCCGACCCCGACCCGGAAAGATTAATAAACATCGCCGAGCGGGTCGGCTTCCCGCTGAACTGCTGTAGCTGGATTAAGGGCATCTACGGGGCATGCCTGGAGAATAAAATCGATACCGTGCTCTGCGTCACCACCGGCGACTGCTCCAACACCATCATGCTCATGGAGGTGCTGAAACTAAAAGGAATCAAGACCATACCCTTCGCCTACCCCACCCAGCCCGATAGCCGGCAAATGCAAGATGCGTTAGAAACGCTGGCAAAAAAGCTTAACACCACCCTGGACGCCGCCGGACGGGTCAGAGAGGAACTGGCGCCCCACCGCCGTCTGGCGCTAAAACTGGACGGGCTCACCTGGAAACAGGGGACGGCCAGCGGTCTGGAGAACCACCTCTGGCTGGTCTCCGCCTCGGACTTTAACCAGGACCCGGCTAAATACCGGCAGGAGCTAAAAGAACTGGTGGAACAGTGCCTCAAGCGTCAACCCTATCCACCGGACTGGCTAAGAATAGCCTATATCGGGGTGCCCTCGGTCTACGGGCAGGACCTCTATAAATATCTGGAGAGCAATGGGGCCAGGGTGGTCTTCAACGAGATTCAGCGCCAGTTCGCCATGCCCCACCCGGGAAACTCCCTGGCCGAGCAGTACTCAAACTATACATATCCCTACTCAATATATGATAGACTTAAGGACATCACCGCCGAACTCGGGAAGCGCCGCGTGGACGGGGTTATTCACTATGTCCAGGCCTTCTGCCACCGCGGTATCGGCGATATAATCTTCAGGGACGTCTTGAAATTGCCCATCCTGACCCTGGAAGGCAACGACGAATTCTCCCTGACCCACCACCTTAAGACCAGGGTCGAAGCCTTCCTCGATATGCTCCAGCGCAGTCGGCGAAGGAATAAAACGCTTAAGGAGGTATAGACATGGCAACTAAAATCGGCATTAACGGCTTCGGGCGCGTTGGCCGCCTGACCCTCAGGGCGGTTAACCAGTACCACCAGGGCCAACTGGAGGTGGCCGCCGTTAATGACCTGGCTGACGCCAAAATCAACGCCCACTTATTAAAATGGGACAGCACCTACGGCCCCTACCCCGGTGAGGTAAAGGCCGCCGATGACCACATCACTGTTGACGGCAAGCCGGTAAAGGTAATAGCCGAGCGCGACCCGGCCAGTATCAACTGGCGGGATTTGGGGGTGGACATCGTCATTGAATCGACGGGACTCTTTACCGATGCCACCAAAGCGGTGGCCCACCTTAAAGGAGGCGCCAAGAAGGTAATCATCTCGGCGCCGGCCCGCAACGAGGACATAACCATCGTCCTCGGCGTCAACGAAGAGCAATATAACCCCGAAAAGCATAATGTTATATCCAACGCCTCCTGCACCACCAACTGCATCGCCCCGGTGGTCAAGGTATTGCACCAGAACTTTGGCTTCACCAGGGGCTTGATGACCACTATACACGCCTATACCAACGACCAGCGGCTGCTGGACACCTTCCACAGCGACCCCCGCCGGGCGCGCTCCGCCGCCCTGAACATCGTGCCCACCACCACCGGCGCCGCCAGAATGGTAACCCAGGTCATCCCCGAGCTAAAAGGCAGGCTGCACGGACTGGCCTTCAGGGTGCCGGTAGCCACCGTCTCCGTGGTCGACCTGGTCGCCGACCTGGACAAAGAGGTCACCGTGGAAGAGGTCAACCAAGCTCTGGAGAAGGCCGCCGCCGGAAACTTAAAAGGCATACTAGAGTACTGCCGGGAAGAGCTGGTCAGCATGGATTTCAAGGGCAACCCGGCCAGCTCAATAGTCGATGCCCCGGGCACCATGGTCATCGCCGGCAACATGGTCAAGGTGCTTTCATGGTATGATAATGAATGGGGCTACAGCTGCCGTCTGGCCGACCTGGCCCAATACGTGGTGGGTAAAGGAATGTAACGTTACTTGGGAGGGAATTGACAATATAGGCTAACCAAGTCTAAAATAATATATTATTCCCCTTATTCCTCGATGAGAGGTGGACGATGAAATTAGTAGTGGTAGGTTTTGGACAGTGCGGCTGTAACATTGCCGACCAGTTTTATGCCCTCAACACTCACGCCCGGTCACTCTTTACCCGACGGATTGAAATTCTAACCGATGCCTTCGCCGTCAACACTGATGAGGCCGATTTAGGCGGCTTCAAGCATATCCCCACCGATAGGCACCACCGGATTGTCATCGGCGGGGTGAGAACCTTCGGCCACGGCGTGGGCAAGATGAATGTCGATGCCGCCAAGATTATCCGGGAAAGCCATTCGGTCATCACCGATAATATCCTGGACTCAAGAAAATTCCACGAGACCGACGCAGTTCTAACCATAGCCAGCGGCGGCGGCGGCACCGGCTCCGGCTCCATCGGCTGGGTGGTCAAGAAACTCAAGGAAAGGGTGGAGAAACCGGTCTATGCCGCCATAGTGCTTCCCTTCGGCTACGAAGAAAACGGGCTTACCTCGTATGCCGTGACCAATACCGCCACCTGTTTAAAAACGGTCAGCCAGTACGCCGATGCCGTTTTCCTGGTGGATAACGAGCGGTTCGCCCGCAGGGACCACAGCTTCTCCCGAAACCTGCACCAGATAAACCACGAGTTCGTTCATAATTTCTACGACCTTTTCTGCGCCGGCGAGGAGAAAAAGCTGAAATACCTGGGCAGCAAGGTGCTGGACGCCGGCGATATCAAACAGACCCTGAACGGCATTACCGCCATCGGCAGGGGAGAGATTAACCTGGGCAGCTTCCGCCGCCTGAACAAGTCTCACTTCCGGGAGGAAGCCAAGGAACACGGCACCGTAGCCGGGGCCCTGGACAAAGCCATAAGCAACCTGTCGATATCGGTGGAACTGGAAGAGGCCAGGAGGATTCTGGTCTTACTCACCGCCCCCAGAGGCGTTATTACCCTGAGCGCCATAGAAGAGGTGGCGACTCTGTTGCAAGAGCGAGCCCCTAAAGCAGTAGTCAGAATGGGTGACTACCCCCGAAGAGGAAAGGAGGTCTCGCTAACACTACTGGCTTCCGGATTAGCCAGGGTAGGCCGGGTGGAAAATCTATTCAGCCATGCTACCGAGCTATTTGACAAGCAGGTGGAAATGGATAAGGAAACCCAGGAGCAAGTGAAAGAAATGCATCACACCGGCGACGAGCTCCCTACTCTGGATTAAATATGTTGACATGATTAAATAACATGCTAAAATGACAGTATTCTTAAACATCGAGGTGAAATATGAAACT